>JAMFST010001210.1 GCA_026225435.1 Labilithrix luteola | reverse complement strand
GGGCCGACCGTGGTGCACACCACCCGCGCCGACGACACGATGGCCGCGACCGACGCCTCGTCCTCCGCGTCGCCGATCAGGATCGGCAGATCTCGCGCCCGCTCGGAGCGCCGCGCCAGCTCGTCGCGCACCGCCTCCAGCTTCGCGCGGTTGCGACCGGCGAGCGCGAGGCGCAGATCGGCAGGGCCGTGCCGCAGCAGGTACTCCGCCACCAGGCGACCGGTGAACCCGCTGGCGCCCCACAGGACGATGTCGTGCGTCATGGCGGCGATGGTAGGCGCTGCGCGGGGAGCTGTGGTTAAACCCTGGAGCATGAACGCGAACGAGCAGGTCGGAATCCCCCGCTGGCAGATCATCACCGGCTATGTCCTGTCCGGTCTCCCGGCGCTGGCCTTCGTGCCGAGCGCGTACATGAAGATCGCCCAGCCGGGCGACTTCCTCAGCAAGTGGACGCAGGGATATCCCGCCGGCTCCGCGCTGCCGCTTGGCGTCATCGAGATCGGCTCCTACCTGCTCTACCTGTTCCCGCGTACCCGCGTGCTCGGCTGCATGCTCCTCACCGCCTACCTCGGTGGCGCCGTCGCGACGCACGTGCACGCGCAGGAGGGGACATTCTTCGTCCCCATCATCGTCGGGATCATCCTGTGGGCCGGTCTGTACCTGCGAGACAACCGGCTGCGCCAGCTCATGCCGCTGGTGCAGGGCTGACCCGCGAAGAGGAGCAACGCGACGCGTCTGTACATCAACCCGGAAGGCGGACGCGCAGGACCTCGGTGGTCATGGCAAAGGTGACGCGCTCCTCCCTGGCGAAGCGCGCGAAGACCTCGCGCACCTCGGCGACGAGCCGCTCCCCCTTCTCGCCCTCGCGCGGGAGGTAGGACGAGCTCTGCGTGCGGCCGATCAGCCCGGCGAGATCGAGCGTCTGCGTGTTGGCGAAGAAGCGATCGTCGCAGCTGCCAGGGAGGCGGCGGAACACCGTGAGGCTGTCCTGCCGTCGCTGCTCGGTGTCGTCCTCGGCGTGGCGCCGGACGACGTCGCCGTAGGCCGCGGTGAACGGATCGGCGTGGTCACGCTCGTTGAGCACGAGCGACGCGCTGCCGCCGGGCCGGACGATGCGGACGATCTCCGCCAGGGCCGCGTCGTTGGCGAACCAGTGGAAGGCCTGGAAGGCGGTGGCCGCATCGACCGAGGCGGCGGCGAGCGTCGTCTTCTCGCCGGTGCCGTCGACCCAGGTGATGTCCCCCTGGGATGCGCCGCCCTTCTTCGCCGAGTCCGCCGAGCCCGCCGAGGCGCGCATCGCCGCGTTGGGCTCGATGGCGAGGACGTGCGCCCCCTGTGCCGCCAGCCGCCGCGAGGAGATCCCCGTCCCGGCGCCGAGGTCGGCCACGCGCGGCGCGGCGCCCGACCCGTCCCGCAAGCCCTCGAGCACGAAGGCGATGACATCGTCGCCATACGAAGGCCGGTTCGCGGCGTAGGCCTGCTCGCGGCCGGTGAAGCGCTCCGTCGGTCTGTCGGGCGTGCGGCTCATGGTGCCCCCGAGGTGCCGTCGTCGATGTCGAGGGTGGCCAGCCTTCTCGCCCCCGGGCGAAGCTTGGCGAAGCGCGCCTCGGCCACGACGCGGTGGTAGCGGAGCGTCTCGCGGTTCTCGTCGAGCCAGGCCTGTCCGGCGCCGCGATCGGGCGCGAGGCCGTCGAGCTGGGTCGTCCACTGGGGGAGCTCCTTCCACGCCTCCGACGCCGGCGTGAGCCGCACCATCGCGGTGGTCATGCTGTGATCGGGAGCGATGCAGCTACGCCAGCCAGGCTGACCGATACGCGCGGTGTACTGCTCGCGCGGCCCCTGCTCGTCCCACTCGCCGAACTTCAATTGTACATAGTAAGTCTGCCCTGCCAGGACGGACCCGTGAAGGACGGAGACAGCGGCCGGCGTCACGGCGTTGCCGGCTCTCTCCTGGAGCTCGTTCCACCCGACGATGGAGAGCGGGCCGGGCGCGACCACCGAGCGGAGCTGCGTGCCGGACGAGATGGTGCCGAGAAAGCGACCGTCTTCCGCGGCGATGACGTAGTAGCCGCCGGGATCGCAGCTCGTCGTCGGCCAGAGGAACACGAGCGTCGCCTGGTGGCTGTCCGCCGGCGGGCTCGCCTGCGAGGCCTGCGTGTACGGCGGCCGATAGACGCCGCAGGCCGCGCTCGAGGCGGCCATGCAGAGCGCCGAACAGACGAGAGCGGAGCTGGTCTTCATCGTGATTTTCTCCACGATAAGCCACTGCGCGCGCAGCGTGCTCCGAGATTCGGGATGCGAAGGAAACCGTCGATGCGAATCCTCCTCCGCAGTCATGGGCGAGACGCTGGAGCAGGCCGAGGACGAAGCGCGCCGGTAGAACCCTAGCTGCCGTCGCCGAAGACCCGGGCGAGGTCGCGCAGCTTGAACTTCTGCACCTTGCCGCTCGGCGTGCGCGGGAGCACCTCGACGATCTCGACGCGCTCCGGCCAGTACTGCTTGGCCACCTTGTGATCGGTCATGTGCGCCTGCACCGCGGCGAGATCGATCGTCTGCCCGGCGCGGATCACGACGTACGCGCAGGCGCGCTCGCCGAGCCGCCGATCCGGATAGCCGACGATGGCCACGTCGACGACGGCGGGGTGCTTGTACAGGAGCCCCTCGATCTCGAAGACCGGCACGTTCTCGCCGCCGCGGATGAGCACGTCCTTGGTGCGCCCGCTGATGCGGATGTACCCCTCCTCGTCCATGTAGGCGACGTCCCCGCTGTCGAACCAGCCTTCCTCGTCGCCGGCCGAGATGTCCGGGCGCTTGTAGTAGCCGATGAAGTTCTGCGCGCCGCGCACCAGGAGCCGGCCGCTCTTGCCCGGCGGACAGGGGGAGCCGTCCTCGATGTCGACGACCTTCACCTCCACCCCTTCGAGCGCACGTCCGTCGCTCGTCGACGACTTGTCGTGCGCGCGCGCCGGCTCGGTGAGCGTGCCCGAGAGGATCTCGGTCATCCCCCAGAGCGAGCAGACCGCGAGCTTCAGCTCCTTCGCCGCGCGTTCGATCAGCGCCGGAGGGATGGGCGCGCCGGCGCACAGGTACGAGCGCAGCCGCGGCGGACGGGGCAGGCCGCCTGCCACCGCCTCGCAGATGTCGGTGAGGAACGGCGTGGAGGTCGCGGTGTACGTGACCCCCTCGGCGTTCATGATCTCGACGCCGCGCCTGGCCTCCCAGATGTCCTGCAGGACCACGGTGCCACCGAGCCGGATGCCGAGGTCGACCACCGCGGCGAACCCGGTCATGTGCCCCACCGGCGAGCAGCCCAGGAGCACCTCGTCGTCGCCGAGCCCGAAGCGATGGGCCAGCGCCATGGTGCAGGCGACGAAGGTGTTCGAGGTGTGCATCACCCCCTTGGGCGAGCCGGTCGTCCCCGAGGTGAACATCATGCAGTACAGATCGTCCGGCTTGAGCGGCGAGTCGGCCGGAGTCTTCGGCGGGGCGACGCGCACCTCTCCGCCCAGGAGGCTCTGCTCGAACCCGTTCGGCCCCTGGCCGTCGACGACGAGCACGTGCTTCAAGAGCGGCAGCTCGCTCTGCAGGCGCGCAGCCATCTCCTCGTGATCGAAGCCGCGGAAGACCTTCGGCACCACCAGCACCTTCACCTCGGCGAAGGCGAGCATGTAGCTCATCTCCCGCTCGCGGAAGATCGGCATCATCGGGTTGAACACCGCCCCGAGGCGACCGCAGGCGAAGGCGACGACCATGAACTCCCACCAGTTGGGGAGCTGCGCCGCGACGACGTCGCCCGGCTGCACGCCGAGCCCGCGCAAGGCGCCCGCGGCGCGCGCCACCATGTCCCCCAGCTGGCCATAGGTGATCCGCTTCGAG
>JAMFST010001209.1 GCA_026225435.1 Labilithrix luteola | reverse complement strand
GGGCGCCTGGTGTTGCTGGTGACCGCCATCGAGGGGGAGCGGGTGAAGGTCCACGTCGAGCAAGGGGGCGGCATGCGCGATCACATCGGCGTGCACCTGCCGTCCAAGACGATGCGCATCTCCGCGCTCACCGAGAAGGACAAGGAGGACCTGATCTTCGGCCTCTCCAGCGGCGTCGACTACATCGCGCTCTCCTTCGTCCGCCGCGCCGACGACATCAAGCTGGTGCGCGAGATCACCAACGAGTGGGGGCAGCCCACGCCGATCATCGCCAAGATCGAGACGCCCGACGCCATCGAGAACCTCGAGTCGATCGTCGCCGCCTCCGACGGCGTCATGGTCGCGCGCGGCGATCTCGGCGTGGAGTTTCCGCCCGAGCGCGTCCCGGTCATCCAGCGGCAGATCCTCGGCGTCGCCCGGCGCGTGCGCCGCCCGGTCATCGTCGCCACCGAGATGCTCCAGTCGATGACCACCTCCACCCGGCCCACGCGCGCCGAGGCCAGCGACGTGGCCAACGCGGTGTACAGCGGCACCGACGCGGTCATGCTCTCGGGCGAGACCGCCAACGGGCAGCACCCGATCCTCGCGGCGGCGATGATGAGCCGCATCGCCATGGAGGCGGAGGCCAGCCCGTTCTTCGAGTCGCAGCCCTACGCCTCGCGCGCCACCAGCATCGCCGAGGCGATCGCCCGCGGCGCGGTCAACGCCGCCCGGGAGATCGGCGCGCGCTACCTGGTCGCCTTCACCGAGTCGGGGTCGAGCGCCACCAACGTCAGCCTGGCGCGCCCGCACGTCCCCATCATCGCCTTCTCGCCCAACCCGAAGACGCGCCGCCGCATGGCCCTCCTGTGGGGCGTCATCCCGCGCGAGGTCCCGGCGGTGCACGACGCCGACGAGCTGGTCGACTATTGTTCCGGCGATCTCATGGCCGCCGGCCTCGCCTCGCCGGGCGAGCGCGTGGTCATCGTCTTCGGCGCCCCGTTCGGCGTCAGCGGCAGCACGAACACGGTTCGCGTCCACGTGCTGGCGTAGCGAGGCCGCTCAGAAGGTCTGGCGCAGGGACAGGCTCGTTGGCCCGATGCCGAGCGCGGTGCTCGGCGCGCTGCTGCTGCCGGAACCGGTCAGCAGCAGGGTGATGCCGATGCCGCCGGTGACGATGGCGGCGGCGAAGGTCACGTCGGAGAGCGTGCGGAAGGTGGTGCCGTTCGACTTGTCGGCCGGGGCAAAGCCGTGGTGGTTGTAGTCGTTGGCCAGCGAGATGGCGCGCACGCCGCAGATCGTCCCGGCGATGGCCGACGCGGCGCCTACGCCGAACAGCGTCCAGCCGGCGACGACACGTCCGTGGCCCGAGCTCTCGTCCGCCTTCGGTGCGGCGCCGTTCGCCGGGACGGTGGCCACCGCGGCCGGCGCAGGCTCGGGAGCCTCGGACACCAGGGTCACGGTGATCGGCTTGATGGCGCCGGCGTCGAGGTGCAGGTGGGCGCGGTGCGGGGTGTAGCCGTTCGCCTGCACGAGCAGATCGTGGTCGCCGACGAGGCCGGCCACCGCCACCTCCATGTTGGGGATCACGGGGATGTTGCGACCGTCGAAGGTCACCTTCGCGTCGGGGGTGGTCACCGTCAGACGGATCGATCCGAGGTGCGCGCGGATCTCGCGCAGCGCGGCGCGCGCGCTCTCCACGTTCGCCGCCGAGGCGTCGCCGTAGTCGGCGAGGAACTTCACCAGGCTCGACTCCGCCTCGACGAACTGCCCCGTTTTCCACTGGGCGATGCCGAGGTTCAGGAGGATGCTGGGGTGCGGGTACAGCCGGTACGCATCAGCGAAGGCCTCGCGGGCGGCGCGGTAGTTCCCCTGCTTGACCAGGGCGACGCCGCGACTGAACTCCACGCGCGAGCTGTCCCGCGCCGGATCGGCGTGCGCCGCACCGCTGGCGGTGACGGTGGCGAAGGCAACAGTGATGGCGAGCAGCAGAGCGCCGGGCCTCATCTCAGAGAGCATCTCAGAAGGGCGCCTCGGACATGAAGCCGTCCTTGGTAGGCTTCTTGGCGGAAGTGGTGGACGACGGCCGGTGACCCGGGCGCGCACCGGGCGACGATGCCGGGACCGCGGTGGGCGGAGAGGAGCGCGGGGCGATGCCGGTGCCGAGATCGCCGCCGGCCAAGGGGAGAGTCTCGAGGTCGATCTCCTTGAGGGTCATCACGTTTGGCACCGGTGCCGCATCCACCGTCAGGCCGGGCACACCGGTGGGAGAGCTGAGCGCAGTGGCCGCATCAGCCGTGACGGGAACGGTGGCCGAGACCAGCGGAGCCGACGTGGTCGTGGCGGTGATCCGCGGAAGCTCCGGGGTCCCATGAAGATCGGCCGTTGCATCCGGCTTCGGTGCGCGGCCCAGGGCCACGGCGCCCATCACCATGATCCCCGCGGCGATCGCCCCTGCGGCGATGAACATCGGCGTGCGCCGGCGAGGGCGCGAGACGCCGACCGGCTCTCTTCCGCCGGACACGGGGCGCCCAGACTCCACGGTGCTTGCGCTGAGCGAGGTCTGCGTGCCGAAGCCATTGGCGAAGGGCCCGCCGATCGCGCCTACCGGAGCGACGACGGCGCCACCGACCCCGACGTGCGGGAACGACGGCTGGCTCTGCGAACCCGCCGCGACCACCGAGGCGCGCGGCTGGATCAGCGTTCGCGCCTGCGCGAGCCCGCCCCACACCTTGAGCAGCTCCTGCGCCGACGAGTAGCGATCGCCCGGCTTGCGCGCGAGGCAGGTGCGCAGGATCCCTTCCAGCTTCTCCGGGATGGGGACGGTGGCCACCTCGCGAATGCTGCGCGCCGAGCGTTCCAGCTTGCTCGCCAGCATGGCCATCTGCCCGGTGGCGTCGTGCGCCAGCCGCCCCGAGAGCGCCTCGAAGACGACCATGGCGAAGGAGTACAGGTCGGCGCGCTCGTCGACCTTGGAGGCGCCGCGGATCTGCTCCGGCGCCATGTACGACACGGTGCCGAGCGACTCGCCGGTCACGGTGAGCTTCTCGCCGTCGCTGCCGTCGACCTTGCAGACGCCGAAGTCGAGGATCATCCCGCGCTCGCTGCCGTCCGGCTGCCGCGCGAGGAAGATGTTCCCCGGCTTGAGGTCGCGGTGGACGATCCCCGCCCGGTGCGCGTCCATCAGCCCGCGGAGCACGTCCTCGCCCAGGCGGAACACCTCCGGCCAGGTGAGGAAACCGCCGCGCGCCTTCAGCCGGTGGGAAAAGCTCTGCCCTTCGAGCAGCTGCAGGACCAGGAACAGCTCCTCCTGCCCCTCCTTCGACTCGTCGGGCGTGCGGTCCACGGCGAGCAGCGCGGGCACGTAGGCGCTGTGGATCAAACGGGCCGCCTGGGCCTCGCGCTCGAGGCGCGCCATCAGCAGATCGTCGACCACCATCCGGTTGACGACCTTCACCGCGACGCGCATCCCGCGACGGATGTTCACGTTGTAGGGATCGTCCGTCACCACCTGAGCGGAGAACACCTCGCCCATGCCCCCGCGCCCGATGGTTGCCTCGAGGAGGTATCGACCGCACAGAAGGTCGCCGGCCCGGATCGCCACTGTCTCAAAAAAGTAGCATGGAACGGCCGGCCGGAAAGCCCGTAGAGTGCGACCGCATGAGCGACCTGCGCGACAACGCGCGCCAGCCCATCACCCTGCGCGTCGACTACAAGCGGGTGAACATGTTCTTCTCCGACTACACGAAGAACATCAGCAAGGGCGGCACGTTCATCAAGACGAAGAATCCGCTGCCGATCGGCACCGAGTTCGTCTTCGTGATGTCCTTTCCCGGCGTCACCCCGACCCTGGAGCTTGCCGGCGAGGTGGTGTGGATCGCCGGGGAGGACGACGCCGAGCCCACCGGCCAGCAGACGCCAGGCACCTCGCGCGAGGCCGGCGAGGCCGGGATGGGGATCAAGTTCAAGTTCACCAACGACGGCGAGCGCGAGCGTGTCGCCCGGTTCGTCGAGGGGATGATGACCGAGCGCCTCGGCCAGCACATCTCGAGCAAGCTGCTCCAGAAGACCTGATTGTCGGCGAGCGGACGCCGCCCTACATTCCGCGAATGAGCGACCTCGCCCGCCCGATCGACCCGAAGCTGGACCTCGTGGAGGAGATCGCGCGCCTGAAGAAGGAGCGCAACGCCGTCGTCCTGGCGCACTACTACCAGGACGCCGACATCCAGGACGTCGCCGACTTCCTCGGTGACTCGCTGCAGCTGGCGCAGGCCGCCGCCAAGACGACCGCCGACGTCATCTGCTTCGCCGGCGTGCACTTCATGGCCGAGACGGCCAAGCTCCTCAACCCCGACAAGATCGTCGTCCTGCCGGATCTCGACGCCGGCTGCTCGCTGGCCGACGGCTGCCCCGCCGATCGCTTCGCCGCCTGGAAAGCGAAGCACCCGGGCGCCTACACCATCAGCTACATCAACTGCTCGGCCGAGGTGAAGGCGCTCTCCGACGTCATCGTCACCAGCTCCAACGCCGCCAAGATCGTCGCCACGGTCCCCCGCGATCGCGAGATCCTCTTCGCGCCGGACAAGAACCTGGGGCGCTGGATCGCCAAGACGCTCGATCGCCCAATGACGCTCTGGCAGGGCAGCTGCATCGTCCACGAGACGTTCAGCGAGCGGAAGCTGGTCGGGCTCATCGAGCGCCACCCGGACGCCGAGGTCATCGCCCACCCCGAGTGCGAGGAGCAGGTGCTGCGCCACGCCGCCTTCATCGGCTCGACGACCGCGCTCCTGAAGTACGCCATCGCCAGCCCGAAGAAGTCGTTCATCGTCGCCACCGAGGCCGGCATCCTCCACCAGATGGAGAAGGAGGCGAAGAAGCTCGGCGTGGAGAAGGAGCTCATCCCCGCGCCGCCCGAGGCCAACTGCGCCTGCAACGACTGCCCCTTCATGAAGATGAACTCGCTCGAGAAGCTGTACCTCTCGCTGCGCGATCTGCAGCCGCGCCTCGAGCTGCCGGCGCACCTGATGGAGACCGCGCGCGCACCGATCGAGCGGATGCTCGCGCTCAGCTGAGCGAGCCGGTCGCTCAGCTCGACTTCGGCGCCACGCCGATCACGCCCGCGGCGTCGTCGTAGAAGAAGTCCAGGTAGCGGAAGGCGACGATGCCGAGGTTGTTGCTCGCGCCCGTCGCCTGGATACGGAAGCTGTCGACGCCGACCTGCGGCGTCGCGCCGACGGTGAGCCCGAAGTCGAGACCGGCGACGTCGATGTCGACCGCGGTGCCGCTGGGCACCGTCGTCGAGCCGTTCGGGACGCCGAGGTTGGCGAAGTCGGTGGCCGACGAGGCGAGCAGGATCCCCTGCGACTCGCCGCAATCGAAGAGCGCGGTGCCGCAGAAGGCGTTGAAGCAGAACGGGACCTGGCGGTCGTCGAACCCGTCGTTGAGCGAGGGATCGAGCGCGATCAGGTTGTCGTCGAAGGCGCCGATCTGGTCGTCCGAGGGGTCGACGATGATCGAGCCGGTATTGGCACCGGGCGCGCCGAAGGAGACGATGTGCTGCGCGTTCTGCCCCAGGTACGGCATCGGGCTGCTCACGCCAACGGTGTCCGGGTGGCGCATGCCGATTCCGATGATCGCCGGGTAGACGCCGGCGAAGAGGAACTGCGTCGGATCGCCCCCGACGTCCGCCGGACAGGTGGCGCCCGCGACGCACGAGGTGCTGGTGATCTCCGCGACGGGCAGCGCCATCGACGAGGTGACGCCGCCGAGCGTGACCAGCGTGGTGGTGGCCGTGCCGGTCATGCTGACCTTGGCGCCGTAGGTCTGGGACAGGGTCGAGGCCGAGCGCGTCCCGCCCGCCGCGGGGATGACGCCCGGCTTGACCCAGATTCCCGACGAGCCGGTATCCAGCAGCGCGGTGAAGGGGGCGCTCCCGCCGAGCGACACCTGCACCGTGGCCACCGCGTTGCTCATCACCACCGGGATCGTCTGCGGAGCCGCGCTCGCCGGCGGCGTCGACACCGGGATGGTGATCGTCACCGAGGCGTCGCTCGCCGCCGCATCGCTGGGCGCCGACGATCCGCACGAGCAGGTGCCGCTGCTCGACGCCTGCACCGAGAGCCCCTGCAGGCCGCAGTCGATCACCGCCGCGATGGGATCGCAGTACGCGCTGCCGCTGGCGCCCGCGTCGCCGCCACCGAGCAGCGCCATGAGGATGCCATTGAGCAGCGCCTCGAGGATGGTGGTGACGAGATCCGTGCCGCCTGCGCCGCCGTCGACGAGCGCGGTGCCGGTGGAGGTGATGAGCCCGCCGATCAGCGCGTTTGCCGAGCTGGTGCTGGCGACCGCCCTGAAGTCGAGGTGCCGCGTCGCGTGCGTGGTGCCGTCGGTGAGCGCGAGATCCGTCGCCCCGTCGAAGACGTAGGTGCCCTGCGCGCGGCACGAGGCGCCACTGCAGTTGTTTGCGTAGGAGAAGTACCCGGTGTCCGAATAGAAGACGAGCGCGCG
>JAMFST010001208.1 GCA_026225435.1 Labilithrix luteola | reverse complement strand
TCTGCGCCGTGACCGGTGACCAGAGCGGCCAGAGCGTCCAGTGCTGGGGCTGGAATCACTGGAATCAGATCGACGGCGACAACATCGACAACGTGTACACGCCGTACACGATCACCGGCCTTCCGCAGCCGATCACGGCGGTCGCCGCCGGCGACATGCACACATGCGCGCTCGCCGCCAAAGGCGTCTACTGCTGGGGGGCGAACAGCTCCGGGCAGCTCGGTGACGGCACCACCACCCAGAGCGGAAAGCCCGCAGGCTCCCCCGTCCTCGGCAACGTCACCGCGATCTCCGCTGGCTCGGCGCACACCTGCGCCGTGACGGCGGGCGCCGTCTCCTGCTGGGGGGACAACACGGAGGGCCAGCTCGGCGACAACGCCATCAACGACACCGTGCATGCGCCGCCCAACGAGCCGGTCGGACTGCTCGTCGCCCCCGTGGTCTCGCTCTCCGCCGGCGGTAACCACACCTGCGCCATCGCCAGCCCCGACAAAGCGTGGTGCTGGGGAGACAACACGGACGGCCAGCTGGGCGATAGCAGCAGCATGAACAACCGGGTTGATCCCGTCGCTGTCGTGAACTGGTAGCCCCCTAGGTCGATTTCGCGCGACGCCCCGCCGCGGCCCCCGTCTCGGACCGCATGACCGTATCGTCGCGCTCTTCACGCCTCGGCATCGCTGCCCTCGCGCCTGTCCTCGCACTTCTCGCCGCCTGCGGCTCTTCGGTCAAGTCGGGCAGCCCGTACGCCACCGAGACCAGCTCCGCGCTCGGCTCCGATCAGTGCGTGCAGGTCGCGGAGAACGGCACCGCCGCCGCCTCCTGCCCGGCGGGCCAGACGATCACCGCGGTGAGCTTCGCGAGCTACGGCACACCGAGCGGGATGTGCGGCGACTTCACCGCCAGCAGCTGCAACGCGAGCACCTCGCTCTCGGTCGCCCAGGCCACCTGCGTCGGCAAGAACGCCTGCAGCGTCGCCGCCAACAACGGCGTGTTCGGCGATCCCTGTTACGGCACGAACAAGTCCTTCGCCCTCGAGGTCACCTGCTCGGGCGCGGGCTCGGCTCCGGTCGACGCCGGCAGCACGGGCGGAAGCAGCGGCACCGACGTGTGCGCGAGCGCTGCCGAGCAAGGGGAGGCGACGCTCGCCTGTCCGTCCGGCCAGACCATCGACGGGATCGTCTTCGCCAGCTACGGCTCGCCGACCGGCACCTGCCAGTCCTTCCAGACCACCAGCTGCAACGCGACGACGTCGCTCTCCACCGTGCAGGCCGACTGCGAAGGCAAGTCGTCGTGCACCGTGGCGGCGAACAACGGCGTCTTCGGCGATCCCTGCCCGGGGACGCAGAAGGCGCTCTTCCTCGAGGCGCATTGCTCCGGCGGCACCGGGGCGAGCCCGACGCCTCCCGCCGACGCCGGCGGCGGCAACCCCGGAACGGGCGGCACCTGCAGCTACGACGTCTCGCTCGCGGCCGCCGGTGGTCACAACACCTCGGCCTTCCCCACCTACGATCAGGCGCACTTCCCGGCGAACTTCGGCACCTCGACCTGGATCACCCAGTCGGGGCAGACGCTGAACATCGACCCGACCAAGGAGGACCTGTCGGAGAACCCGGTCACGCCCGGCCACGTCTCCGGTGTCGACGTCCACACGCTCATCCCCTCGCGCCCCGACCTGCGCTGGTTCGCGCACCTCACGCCCTGGTTCGACCAGGACAACAACGGCCACGTCGACATCGGCCTGAACAACAACACGCCGGCCTACGTCGCCTCGATGATCGCCGACGTGAAGCGGCGCGGCTTCGACGGCATCATCATCGACTGGTACGGCAAGGGGCACTACACCGACACCTTCGTCCAGCTGCTCAAGGCCAACCTGGCCACGCGGACGGCCCAGACGGGAAAAGCTGACTTCACGTACATGATCATGCTCGACCAGGGCATCGCCGGCCTGAACGAGTCGGTGCTCGAGCAGCAGGTGAATTATGTACAGTCGGAGTACGGCGCCGACTCGGCGTACGAGAAGGAGGGGGGCAAGCCGATCCTCCTCTTCATCGGCGTCGACAACGTGGTCGGCCAGCCGGCGATGTACACAGCGAAGGCGAACACCGGCAGCGCCTCGGTGTGGGTCAACCAGGGGGTCGACGCGTCGGAGACCTGGGTCGACCAGACCTACGACTGGGCGCACGCCGACGGTGACGGCGTCAGCACCACCGATCGCTACAACCTCACCGACATCGAGGGCTACTATGGCGCGGTCGCCTGGGTGGGCACGCGCAAAGGGTTCGGCGCGATGATGTCCGGCTTCAACGGGATGCTCACGCGGAGCACGTCCTGGTCGAAGGGGCTCTACCTGCCGCGCGACAGCGGCGCCTGCCAGATGGCCTGGGCGGCGAAGACGAACGCCGTCATCCCGCCGCAGATCACCCGCATGCAGTGGGCCACCTGGAGCGACTGGGAAGAGGGGACGTCGATCGAAGGCGGCGTGGAGAACGACGCGCAGGTCACCGCCAGCATCAGCGGCAAGACGGTGAGCTGGAACGTGACGACCGGCACCGGCGACGAGTCGACCATCGACCACTACGAGATCTACGCAGCGAAGACGGCGAGCCCGGACGCCGCCGTCGACCTCGGCTCGGTCCCCGCCGGCACGCACACCTTCTCGCTCGCCGGCACCTCGTGCGCGCTCGCTTCCGGCGGCACCTACCGCGTGACCGTCGACGCCATCGGCAGGCCGAACATCCGTGACCACCTCTCGGCGGCGGTCGGCTTCACCGCTCCCTGAAGCGAACGCGGCGCGTTATCTGAGGCCACCCTCAGATGGCGCGCCGCGTCGGTGTAAAAGAGTACATCCGTATTGACGAAGAGCGGCCCTCCTCCGACGATCAGCACACACGTTGACGAGGAGGATGAGCATGGGACGTCTCGACAAGAAGGTGGCTTTCATCACCGGCGCGGCGCGCGGGCAGGGGCGCTCGCACGCGCTGCGGCTCGCGGAAGAAGGCGCGTCGATCATCGCCGTGGACATCTGTGCGCCGGTGGACACGGTGCCCTACGCGACGGCGACGGACGCCGATCTCGCCGAGACGGTGAAGCTGGTCGAGGCCAAGGACCGGCGCATCATCGCCCGCAAGGCCGACGTGCGTGACCTCGCCTCGCTGCAGAAGGTGGTCGACGAGGGGGTCGAGGAATTCGGCGGGATCGACATCGTCTCGGCCAACGCCGGCATCTTCAGCTTCGCGCCTGCCTGGGAGCTGAGCGAGGAGCAGTGGCAGCACATGCTCGACGTCAACCTCACCGGCGTGTGGAAGACCTGCAAGGCGGTCATCCCCTCGATGATCAAGCGCGGTAAGGGCGGCTCGATCGTCCTCACCAGCTCGACGGCCGGTCTCATCGCCTACGGCAACTCGGCGCACTACGTGGCCGCCAAGCACGGCGTCACCGGCCTGATGCGCACGCTGGCCATCGAGCTTGCGCCGCACAACATCCGGGTCAACTCGATCCACCCGACGACGGTGAAGACCGACATGATCCTCAACGACGCCACCTACAAGCTGTTCCTCCCCGGCACCCCGAACCCGACGGAGAAGGACGCCGCCGCCGCCTTCACGGGGATGAACGCGCTCAAGATCCCCTGGGTCGATCCGGTCGACATCAGCAACGCGCTCCTCTTCCTCGCCTCCGACGAGGGGCGCTACGTGACCGGCACCACCCAGGTCATCGACGCCGGCGGCACCGCCCCGTACAAATTTCCGCACGCGTGAGCGGCGCCGCCTCGACACCGGAGCTGCGCCGGCGGATCGCCGCCCGCCTGGTCGGCCGCGAACGGGAGCTCGATCTCCTGCTCGCCGCCGTGGCCGCCGGCCGCGACGTGCTCCTCGAAGGTCCGCCGGGAACGAGCAAGAGCAGCCTCCTCGGCGCCATCACCGCCGAGTGGGGCATCCCGCTGGTCTTCGTGGAGGGGAACGCCGAGCTCACGCCGGGGCGCATCGTCGGCCATCACAACCCGGCGCGCGTGCTGCGCGAGGATTACTGCGAGGAGAACTTCGTCCCCGGGCCGCTGGTGGAGGCGATGCGATCGGGCGGCTTCCTCTACGTCGAGGAGCTCAATCGCGCGCCGGAGGACACGCTCAACACGCTGCTCACGGCGATGGCCGAGCGGCGCATCAGCATCCCGCGCGTCGGCACGGTGCAGGCGCTCCCCAGCTTCCGCATCGTCGCCTCGATGAACCCCTTCGACAACGTGGGGACCACGCGCCTGTCGACCAGCGTGCACGATCGCCTGTGCCGTCTCGCCATCGGGTACCAGGACGCGGAGGCCGAGCGCGGGATCGTGCGGCTGCGCACCGGGATCACCGCCGAGCGGCTGGTGGCGGACGTCGTCGCGCTGACCCG
>JAMFST010001207.1 GCA_026225435.1 Labilithrix luteola | reverse complement strand
GCTTCTCCTGCGCCGCGAGGACCTCCGCCCAGGCGTCCGCCAGCGCCAGGACGATCTCCCGCGGCGACCCCGGCCCGACGAACGGCAGACGGAGCACCGGGGTGCCGCGCGGTGCGTTCTCGCTCAAGAAACGAACCGCATCGGCGGCGGCGGCACCTCGCGCGCGGTGCTCCTCGCGCAGACTGTCCAGCGTCTCCCGCAGCACGGTCAGGTCGCTCGGGCCGACCGCCGCCGCCAGATCCGCGCGCGTGTCGAGGAGCTGACCCACGCGGCTCTCCCCTTCCCCCGGCCCGGTCTCGGCGCGATTGAGCACCACCGCCGTGGGCGCGAGCGAGCGCTTGGCCAACGCGTCGATCAAGAAGCGCACGTCGGCGAGCGATCCGCCCGAGGGCGCGCCGACGACCAAGTACCGGTTGGCCGGGTCGTCGAGGATCTCCTGGCTGCGGCGCACCGACTGCGCCCAGCGGGCGCGCACGGCGGCCATCTCGCCGAAGAGCGCCGAGAGGTTGCGCAAGGCGTCCAGGCCGACGATGCGCCCGAAGAGCCCCTCGACCTTGGCGCGCCCCCAGGCGAAGAGGCCACCGCCGCGACCGGACGGAGGGGGAACGCTGTCGCTCCTCTCTCCCGGCGCAGCGGGTGGCGGCGCGGTGCCGCCGGCGAGGGACGAGAGCCAGGTGAGCGCGCGCGCCTCGAGCAGCCCGAGGAATCGCCCGGGATAGGCGAGGAAGGCGAGCGCGTTGCGGCTCGGCGCCGTGTCGAGCACCACCTCGTCGAACCTCCCCGAGTCCATCTCGCTCTGCACGAGCCCGACGGTGAGCAGCTCGTGCACGCCGGCGAGCGAGTCGGCCAGCTCGCGGTACGCCGGGTTGGCCATCACCCGCGCGCGCTGCGCCTGATCCTGGAACAGCCCGAGGAGGAGCTCGCCCATCCCCCGGCGCGGAGCGGGCCTCTTGGCGTACAAACGTCCACCGGAGCTGGCGGCGATGGTGGGGGCCTTCACCTCCTGCGTGTCCTGCCCCACCTCGACGCCGAGCGCGTCGGCCAGGCGGCGCGCGGGATCCACGGTGATGACCAGCGTGCGCTTGCCGCTGCGCGCCAGGTGGAGCGCGAGCGCCGCCGAGGTGGTCGTCTTGCCGACGCCGCCACCGCCGACGCAGACCGTGAGCCGCGGCTTGCTCATCGCGAGCCTCCGCCGGCATCCGCCGTCTCGGCCGCCAGCCACTCGGCCACTTGCGCTCCGGACGGATCGGTCGGCGCGTCCGGGAGCGAGAGGATGCGCGTCGAGCCGATCCCGCGCGCCAGGCGGAGCGCCTCGAGCGACTCCTCCGCGGCCCGCGCGCGCCCTTCGAGCAAGGTCACGAACCTGCGCGCCAGCGGCTCGTCGCTCGCCGAGGTGGCCAGGCGCTCGGCCGCGGCGATCGCCCCCGCCGGATCCGGCGGGCTCACCCGGTTCACCACCACCAGCGCCGGCCCGCGACCGATCTCGTCCGCCAGCTTCCCCGCCAGCTCGGCGGTCTCGCGGATCACCAGCGGCTCGGCCAGGGTCACGAGCACGACGTCGCTGCGGCCTGAGGCGATGACCTCCTCCTGCACCCTCCGCGCGAGGTTTCCCAGCGGCCCGCCCTTGAGGAAGCGCTCGAACGCCGCCGGCACGCGCAACCAGTCGATGGCGTGCCCGCTCGCCGGCAGGTCCACCACCACGCGGTCGTAGCTCTTCGACGCCAGCAGCGAGCGCACCTTCTCCAGCGAGACGAACTCGCGCAGCGCCGGCACCGCCTCCACCAGCCGCTTGATCGCCGAGTGCCGCAGCACCGTGCGCGCCACCAGCGCGCCGCCGACGATGCCCCCGATCGCCTCTTCCAGGGACGGGTGATACGCCGCCACGAGGTGCGTGACGCCGGAGCGCGTTCCGGCACCGGCCAGCGCGCGCTTTCCCGCCTCGTCGTCGTCCAGCTCGACGAGCGCCACCCGCGCCCCGGCCTTGGCGAACCCGAGCGCCAGCCCGGCCGCGAGGGTCGTCTTCCCCACGCCGCCCTTGCCGGTCACGAACGTCACCGGCGCGCGCAACACGTCCGAGGCCGAGCCCGTCATCCCGCGCTCGTCGTCACGCTCGGCATAGGCGCGAGGGCGGAGAGAGCCGGCACGACGCGCACGCTAGCATTCCTCCGCCCCGATCTTTCGCCCCATCATCTTTGCTCGGCGCGTCTAAAACCCCTCGCCAGGCGCCAGCATCGATCTACAGTCCGACCCGTCCGAAACGCGTGTCGCATCGCGGCACTGCGGGCCCACTGCCAGCACGGAAGGTCCACGGACGAGGCATCTTCTTCTGAGCGAACCATCGCCGACAGCAGCATTCATCGAGCGCCGAGGCACGAGGACTCCCATGCAACAGCAAGTTTTTTTCTTCGGTGACGGAACGGCCGAAGGGGACAAGACGCGGCGTGACCTGCTCGGCGGCAAGGGGGCGGGCCTCGCGGAGATGACCGGGCTCGGGCTTCCGGTGCCGCCCGGTTTCACCATCTCGACCGAGGCGTGCATCGCCTTCACCAAGGACGGCAAGTACCCCGTCGGCCTCGACGACGCGGTGGCCAAGGCGCTCACCCGCGTGGAGGCCAGCGTCGGCGCCAAGTTCGGTGACCCGGCGAACCCGCTGCTCGTCTCGGTCCGCTCGGGCGCCCGCGCCTCGATGCCGGGCATGATGGACACCATCCTCAACCTCGGCCTGAACGACGCGACCGCCGAGGGGATGGCCAAGCGCACCAGCAACCCGCGCTTCGTCTACGACGCCTACCGCCGCTTCGTCGCGATGTACTCGGACGTCGCGCTGGGCGTGAAGAAGGAGCTCTTCGAGCACGCGCTCGAGGAGGCCCGCGCCCGCGTCGCCAAGACCAAGGGGATCGACACCACCCGCATCAACAGCGAGGAGCTGAAGCGCAAGGTGCCCGACTCCGAGCTGCCCGCCGAGGAGCTCAAGGGGCTGGTCGCCGCCTTCAAGGCGATCGTCGAGAAGCAGACCGGCAAGGCCTTCCCCACCGAGCCCAAGGCGCAGCTCTGGGGCGCCATCGAGGCGGTCTTCGGCTCGTGGATGAACCACCGCGCCAGCGTCTACCGCAAGATGAACGACATCCCCGACAGCTGGGGGACCGCCTGCAACGTGCAGGCGATGGTCTTCGGCAACCTCGGCGAGACCAGCGCCACCGGCGTCGCCTTCACCCGCGACCCTTCGACCGGCGAGAAGCGCCTCTACGGCGAGTGGCTCCCCAACGCGCAGGGCGAGGACGTCGTTGCCGGCATCCGCACGCCGATGCCACTGTCCGAAGGGCCGAACAACGAGAAGGGGGCCGAGCACGAGTCGCTCGAGAAGCGGATGCCGGCGGCCCACGCCGATCTCGTGAAGATCGCCGACAAGCTCGAGTCGCACTTCCACGACATGCAGGACCTGGAGTTCACCATCCAGGACGGCAAATTGTACATGCTGCAGTGTCGCAGCGGGAAGCGCACCGCCCGCGCCGCCGTGCGCATCGCCGTCGAGATGGCCAAGGCGGGCGAGATCTCCAAGGACGAGGCGGTGCTCCGCGTCGACGCCGGCGGACTCGACCAGCTGCTCCACCCCACGCTCGATCCCAAGGCGCCCAAGCGCCTCCTCGCCCGCGGTCTCGCCGCCAGCCCGGGCGCCGCGCAGGGGCACATCGTCTTCTCCGCCGACGAGGCCGAGCGCCGCGCCGGGCAGGGCAAGCCGGTCATCCTGGTGCGCATCGAGACGTCGCCCGAGGACATCCACGGCATGAAGGCGGCGCGCGGCGTCGTCACCGCCCGCGGCGGCATGACCAGCCACGCGGCCGTCGTCGCTCGCGGCATGGGCAAGCCTTGCGTCGCCGGCTCGTCGGCCATCGCGGTGAACTACGAGACGCAGACGATGGCCATCACCGTCTACGACGACAACGGCCGTCCGACCGAGACGGTCACCCTGAAGAAGGGGGACATCATCACCCTCGATGGGTCCACTGGCAGCGTCTACGAGGGCGCGGTTCCCACCGTCGCCGCCGCGCTCTCCGGTGAGTTCGGCGAGCTGATGGTCTGGGCCGACGCGGGCCGCACCATGAAGGTGCGCGCCAACGCCGACACCCCGCTCGACGCCCGCATCGCCCGCAGCTTCGGCGCCGAGGGGATCGGCCTGTGCCGCACCGAGCACATGTTCTTCGAGGAGGATCGCATCGCGGCGATGCGCGAGATGATCCTCTCCGACGACGTCTCCAGCCGCGAAAAGGCGCTCGCCAAGCTGCTCCCCTCGCAGCGCGAGGACTTCGTCGGCATCTTCCGCGAGATGGCCGGGTTGCCGGTCACCATCCGCCTGCTCGACCCGCCGCTGCACGAGTTCCTGCCGACCAACGAGAAGCAGATCGAGCACCTCTCGATGATCATGGGCGTCTCGGCGGCGAAGCTCGAGCAGCGCACCAAGGACCTGCACGAGTTCAACCCGATGCTCGGGCACCGCGGCGTGCGTCTCGCCGTCACGTACCCCGAGATCTACGCCATGCAGGTGCGCGCCATCCTCGAGGCGGCCGTCGAGGTCGCCAAGGCGGGCAAGGAGGTCCACCCGGAGATCATGATCCCGCTGGCCATCACCCGTGAGGAGCTGTCCCGCATGCGGGTCATCGTCGACAAGATCGCCGAGGAGGTCTTCGCCGCCGGGACGAAGGTCGCCTTCTCCTTCGGCACGATGATCGAGCTGCCGCGCGCGGCGATCCTCGCCGGCGAGCTCGCCAAGGAGGCGGAGTTCTTCTCCTTCGGCACCAACGATCTGACGCAGGCGACCCTCGGCCTGTCGCGCGACGACGCCGGCAAGTTCCTCCCGGCCTACGTCGAGGCGGGGGTCCTTCCGAAAGATCCGTTCGTCTCCCTCGACGAGGCGGGCGTGGGCGAGCTGGTGAAGATGGCCGTCGCCCGCGGCCGCGCCGAGCGCCCCAAGATCAAGCTGGGCATCTGCGGCGAGCACGGCGGCGATCCGCAGAGCATTCGCTTCTTCCAGAAGGCCGGGCTCGACTACGTGAGCTGCTCGCCCTTCCGCGTCGCGGTCGCTCGCCTCGCGGCGGCGCAGGCGGCGCGGCTCACGGGACAGCCCGACGACGCGCACAAGGGCAGCGGCACCGCCTGAGCGCGCCCGGCGCGTGACGGATCGCCTGTTTCTCGACGCGGACGAGCGCGCCCAGGTCTGGGAGCAGGCGCTCGCCGCGATCGCGGAGCAGGCGGACGAGGTGGGAAGCTGGAGCGTCAAGCCGACGCTGGGGGACGAGGCGATCCGCGCGCTCGTCGCCAGCGTCGATTTCGATCGGCCGATCGCGGCGAGCGAGGCGCTGGAGCTGGTCACCCGCGGTCTGCAAGGCGGGCAGGTGCAGACCGCGCATCCGCGCTACTTCGGTCTGTACAATCCTCCGGCGAGCACGATGGGCGCGGTCGCCGATGCGCTGGTCGGCGCGTACAACCCGCAGCTCGCGGCCCGGGCGCACGCGCCGTTCGCCGTGGAGGTGGAGCAGCACCTTCTGCGCGCGGTGGCGGCGAAGCTCGGGCTCACCGGCGGCGTGGGCTCGCCCGTGGAGGGGATCTTCACCACCGGCGGCGCCGAGGCGAACGCCACCGCGCTCACCTGCGCGCTGGCCGCCGCCTTTCCCGACTGGGCCACCAAGGGGTTGCGGGCGCTGCCGCGGTCCCCCACGGTGCTCGCCTCGCGCGAGGCACACCACTCGCTGGAGAAGGCGGCGCGGGCCGCCGGGCTCGGGGATCGCGCCGTGCGCCGGGTGGCGACCGACGAGGCGCGATTGATGGACCCGCGCGACCTCGCCGAGGCCATCGCGCAGGAGAAGGGCGAGGGGCGCGCGCCGGTGCTGGTGGTCGCCACCTGCGGCTCGACCAACGCCGGGGCGGTCGACGACGTCGCCGCCATCGCCACCGTCACCGAGCGCGAAGGGATCTGGCTGCACGTCGACGCCGCCTGGGGCGGGCTCGCCGCGCTCGTCCCCGAGCTCGCCTCGCTCGTCGCGGGCTTCGAGCGCGCCGACTCGGTGACCTTCGACGCCCACAAGGCGCTCGCGGTGCCCATGGGCGCCGGGATGTACCTCTCGCGCCGTCACGGCACGCTCGCCCGCGCCTTCGCGGTGCACTCGCAGTACATGCCGAAGGGGGACGACGACCCCTACGCGCGCTCGCTCCAGTGGTCGCGGCGCTTCGCCGGCTTGAAGCTGTTCCTCACGCTGGCGACGGCAGGGTGGTCGGCCTACGAGCACGCGCTCCGTCACCAGGTGCAGCTCGGCGTCCGCCTGCGCGAGCGCCTCCTCGCCGAGGGCTGGGCGCTGCGCAACGAGACCGCGTTGCCGGTGGTCTGCTTCGTCGACGGCCGGCAGCGAGACGGCGAGGGGGCCAGCGCGCGCCACCTGGCGACGATCGCGCGGCTGGTGTCGCCCGTCGGCTGGATCTCGACCACCCGCTGGAGCAAGGAGGAGCACGTCCTGCGCGCCTGCATCAGCAACCCACGGACGACCGAGAGCGACGTGGACGCGCTGGTGAGCGCGCTGGGCGGGGTGCGTAGCCGGCTGTAGCGGCCCCTTTTTCGTGAAGTTACCTGAAGGCGGCCCGCCGACTCGCACCCCAGCGGCTCGCCACTGGAAAGTTTCACCGGCCGCGTTCCGGGCATCCCACAAAGATTGCGGGGGACGATGTGCGCAACGTTCTTTCGACAAGAATTATCGGCGCGCGGGGCTAACTACCGGGCCATGGCAATTCGCGCCCTCCCGCTTCGCTCCGCGTGCCTCGCTGCTGCTCTGTCGTCGGCGGCGTGGATGGGCCTCGTCGCTTGCTCCAGCCCGGCCGACAGCTCCGGCAACGGCGCGGCCGACCTGTCGGACGACGCGACGAAGAAGGATGCCGGCAAGGACGCGGGCAAGGATGCCGGGAAGGATGCCGCCGCCGATGCTGGCAAGGACTCCGGCTCCGGCGACGCGTCCCCCCCCTCCTCCGGAGAGCTCACGCTCATCACCGAGCCGGACGACGGCTTCACCGCCATCTACGACCTCGTCGCCTCGGCCAAGTCGACCCTCGACATGACGATGTACGAGCTGGTCGACACCACGATGAGCACCGCGCTGCTCACCGCGGCGAAGAACGGCGTCGCAGTGCGGGTCATCCTCGACCAGAACCTGGAGAAGAGCAGCAACACCACGGCGTACAACAAGCTCACCGCGGGCGGCGTCTCGGTGCACTGGGCCAACCCGACGTACTCGGTGACGCACCAGAAGACGATCACCGTGGACGGCACCACCTCGGCGATCATGACGCTGAACCTGACGTCCACGTACTACTCGAGCACCCGCGACTTCGCCGTCATCACCACCGACGCGAACGACGTGGCCGCCATCGAGACCGTCTTCGACGCCGACTTCACCAACGCCTCGATCACCCCGCCGACCGGCGACGACCTGGTGTGGAGCCCGACCAACTCGCAGACCTCGCTGGTGGACATCATCGCCGGCGCGAAGGACACCCTCCTCGTCGAGAACGAGGAGATGGAATACGCCACCATCGTGGACGCGCTCACCGCGGCGGCCAAGCGCGGCGTCGACGTCGAGGTCATCATGACCGCCTCGAGCAGCTACACCAGCGAGTTCAAGGAGCTGCTGGCCGCCGGGGTGAAGCTGTCGACGTACGCGTCCACCGCGTCGCTGTACATCCACGCGAAGGTGATCGTGGCCGACGGCAGCTCCGCCTTCGTCGGCTCGGAGAACTTCTCGACCACCTCGCTCAACAAGAACCGCGAGCTCGGGCTGATCACCACCAACGCGACCATCGTGAGCTCGCTCGGCAAGACGCTCGCCAGCGATTACGCCGGCGCCACGCCCTTCATCATCGAGTGAGCCGAGGCATCAAGCCTCCGCGCTGCCCGCGAAGGCCGCGTCGGCGGCCGCGATGGTCGTGTCGATGTCCGCCTCGGTGTGCTCGCCGCTGAAGAAGGCCGCCTCGAACT
>JAMFST010001206.1 GCA_026225435.1 Labilithrix luteola | reverse complement strand
GGCGCGCTCGCGGTCGGCGTGGTTGATCGACTGCAGCTCGGGATCTTGCGTGACGCTGACGACCTACGAGAGCGGAACCATCGTCCCGGTGCCGGTGCGCAGGTAGAGGCGCGCGAGATCCTCCGGGCGCGAGCGCTGGCTCGCGAGCAGGCGCATGCGCATGTCGATGCGGCGGCCGCCGGAGCTGTACTGCGCCACCGTGTTGCCGCCCACCAGCGTGCTCACCGTGTTGGCGATGTCCTGCACCTGCACGCCGATGTCGGCGGCGCGGCCGCGGTCGGGGGCGATGACCAGCTCGGGGGCGCCGATCTGGTAGTCGCTCTGCACGTCGACGACGGTCCCCTCGGCCACCACCTCCGCCTGGATCTTCGTGGCCAGCGCCACCAGCGTGTCCCAGTCGCTGCCGCGGACGGAGAACTCCACCGGGTAGCCGGTCGCGCCGGCGAAGCCTTGTTGCGACAGGTCCTGCACCGCGGCCTTCACACCGGCGATGCCCGAGAGGTCCTTGCGCATCTGCGCGGCGAACTCCATCTGCGTCAGCTTGCGCTTTCCCGGCTCGACCATCGTGAGCTGCAGGTTCGCGCTCCCGGCGCTCACCGTGGTCATCACGCCGGAGATCTCGGGACGCTTGTAGAGGTAGTCCTCCACCTTCTTCGTCAGCTTGTCGGTCTCGGGGATGTCCGCGCCGACCTGCATCGTCAGGCGCAGCGCGAGGCGGCTCTGGTCCTGCGAGGGGACGAGCTCCTGCTTCAAGGTGGTCGCCGCCAGCGCGGAGATGCCGAGGATGCCGACGCCCACCCCGATGACGATCCAGGGGATGAGCAGCGCCTTGCCGAGCCCGCGCGCGTAGGCGTCGGCCAGCCGGTTGAACGAGCGATCCACCCACTGCGTCATCTTGTTGGGGTTGTGGTTCCCCGTCTGCAGCATCTGCGCGCAGCGCGACGGCGCCAGGGTGATCGCCTCCAGGTAGGAGATGGCCACGGCCACCGACAGCGTCACGCCGAACTGGAGGAAGAACTTGCCGATGACGCCGCTCATGAAGGCGACGGGGAGGAAGATGGCGATGACGGCGATGGTCGCCGCGAGCGCGGCGAAGGTGATCTCGTGCGTCCCCTCGGCGGCCGCGGTGATCCGGTCCTTCCCCATCGCCGCGTGGCGGAAGATGTTCTCCATCACCATGACCGCGTCGTCGACGACGAGACCGACGGCGAGCGACAGCCCGAGCAAGGTGAAGGTGTTGAGCGTGTAGCCGGCGAAGTAGAGCACCGCCACCGTGCCGAAGAGCGACATGGGGATGGCGAAGACCACGTTCATCACGCTGGAGATGGAGCCGAGGAACAGCCAGCAGACGATGCCGGTGAGCACCACGGCGAGCCCCAGCTCGAGCTCGATCTCGCTGACCGAGTCCTCGATGAACTGGGTGGTGTCGAAGAGCACGTCGACGGTCATCCCCGGCGGCAGCGTCTTCTGCACGCCATCCATGGCGGCGCGGATCGAGCGGGCGACGGCGACGGCGTTGGAGCCGGGCTGCTTCAGGATGCCCATCGCCTGCACGGGGATGCCGTTGTTGCGGGCGATGCTGGTGGCGTCGGCGAAACCGTCTTGCACGAGAGCGACGTCGCCGAGGCGGACGATCTGCCCGTTCGCCTCGCGGACGACGATGTTGCGCAAGGTGCCGAGGTCGACCGCCTCGCCGAGGATGCGGATGTCGAGCGAGCGCCCGCCGGCGTCCATCTGTCCACCGGAGCTGGTGACGTGCTGCTTGGCGATGGCGCTGGTGATGTCGGTGACGGTGGTGTTCGTCGCGATCAGCTTCTCGGAGTCGACCCAGATGCGGATGTTGCGGTCGTTGTACCCCATGAGGGTCACCTGACCGACCCCCGGGAGCGTCTGCAGCGCGTCCTCGATCTGGTAGCGCGCGATGTCGGCCAGCAGCTGCGGGGCGAAGGCGCCGGAGACGCCGATGGTGAGGATGGGCGTGTCGTCCGGGTTGCTCTTGGAGACCGTCGGCGCGAGCGCGCTCGTCGGGAGCTGGCGCTGCACCTGGGCGATCTTCGCCTGCGCGTCCTGCATCGCCAGGTCGATGTCGCGCGAGAGATCGAAGGTGGCGGTGATGCGCGCCGAGCCCTCCTTCGACTGCGAGGTCATGGTGAGGACGCCGGTGACCTGGCTCATCGCGTCCTCGATGGTGTTGGTCAAACCCGTCTCGACGTCCTGCGGCGAGGCGCCCGGCCAGCTGACCGAGACGGTGATCGTCGGG
>JAMFST010001205.1 GCA_026225435.1 Labilithrix luteola | reverse complement strand
CTTGCCGACGCAGACCCCACCCACCGAGCCGCCGGTCTACTGGCGCATCCTCGAGGTGGACGCGACGGACTCGGCCGCGCTCGACGCGGTCCAGCGACGCGAGATCCCGGCGGTGCGTCGCGGCGAAGCGCGCGCGCGTCACGCGCTGGCGACCGCGCTCCACGGCCTGGTCCCGCGGACGAACGACGACATCGCCCGCGCCTCGCTGCTCATGCGCCTGGCGATGCTCCTCGAGACCGCCCTGTCCGAGTCGGGCGAGGCGCACGTGCAGACCCTCACCCGGCAGGCGCTCGATCGCTACCGGAGCGCGCTCACCATCGATCCGCTGAGCGTGACGGCCGCCACCGGTGTCGGGCGCCTGGCGACCCGGCTCAACGACGCGTCATGCGCCTTCGCCGCGGCCAGCTCGCTGGCGAACCTGTCGAACGCGCCGCGCGCGCGTGCCCGCCACCTGCTCGAGGCGGCGGAGATCCTCCTCGGCGACAGCATCGACGAGCGGCTCGGCACGGTCACCGACCGCCGCACGCGCGCCGGCTTCCTCCTCGACGAGGCGCTGGAGTCGGATCCGGACAGCATCCCGGTGGCGGCGCGCCTGGCGACGCTGCGGCTCGAGGACGGCGATCCCCAGCCGCTGGTCGACGCCTTCAAGGCGGCGCTGTCGAAGGCGCGCAAGGTCGACTCGATCGTCATGCTCGCCTCCGAGGTGGCCCGGGTCGCGCGCGACGATCTCGGCGATCTGGTCACCGCCATCGACGCCATGCGCAAGGTGCGGAGCATCGCGCCGGACAGCGTGCCGTCGCTGCTCACGCTGGCCGAGCTGCTCATCGCCCAGCGCTCCTGGACTGACGCGGTCGACGCGCTCGAAGCGGTCGTCGCCGTGGCGAACGCCGATACGCCGCCCAAGCTGACCGCGCTCTTCGCCCTCGCCAGCGTCTACGCCAAGGTGCTCGACCAGCCGGCCGACGCCGAGCGCGCCCTGCGCAAGGCGCTGGAGCTCGATCCGGAGAGCGCCCGCGGCATGCGCGCCCTCATCCACCGCCTGGTCCAGCGGCAAGCAGCGGCGGAGACCGAGGGGCGCGCCGACGACGCCCGCGCCCAGCGGCAGGAGGTGGCCGATCTGCTCGACCGCCTTGCCCAGGTGGAGCGCAACCCCGAGGCGAAGAGCAAGGTGCTGGTGGAGCTGGCCGAGGTGCGCCTGCGCCTCGGCCAAACGGGCGACGCCGAGCGCGCGCTCGTCGAGGCGGTGGCCCAGTGCCCGGAGAACGCCCGCGCCATCAGCCGCCTGCGCGCGCTGTACAAAGGCAGGGGAGCCGGCGGAGCCTTCGACGCGGTCTCGCACGCACGCGCCCTGCACGCGGTCATCGCTCGCGGCCAGCAGCTCGGCCGGGTCGACCCGCACTGGCTGGCGAACCTCGGGCAGCTGGAGATCGAGGCGCTCGGCCGCGTGCGCGAGGGCGTGACGCACCTGCAGCGCGCCGTGCAGATGGACAGCTCGCTCTACGAGACGCGCTACGAGCTCGCCGCCGCCTACGCCAAGCTGAACGCCTTCGAGGAGGCGTCACGCGCGCTCATGGCGATGGTCATCCCCTCCCCTCGACCGCTCCTCGAGCTGGCCGACCCGGCGCCGGCGCTCGAGCTGTTCGAGCGCGCGCTCTCGGCCGAGCGTCGCAGCGACGAGGCCATCGTGGTGAGCGAGCTGCGGGCGACCACCTCGACGCTCGACGGCGGTCGCCTCGAGTGGCTCCGCGGTCGCCGCCTGCCCGCCTGGGACGCGCACCACACCACGCTCGACCGCGAGCAGCTGATGCAGCACGTGGTCCCGCCCGAGGGGCGCCACGTCTACTCCGCCGTTGCCGCCGCGCTCTCCGGCATCGAGGCGAAGTTCCTCCGCAACGACCTGACCGATCTCGGGCTCTCCCCGCGCGACCGCATCGGCAGCCGCAGCGGTCACCCCACGCGGCAGCTGCTCGATCGCCTGGCGCGCGCGCTCGGCGTCACCGAGGTGGAGCTGATCATCACCCCGTCGGTCGCCCGCACCCGCGTGCTGGTGCAGGACGAGCCGTGGATCGCCGTCCCCCGCGCGCTGGCCGATCTCCCCGAGCCGACGCAGGCCGCCTCGCTCGCCCGGGCTCTGGCGCGCATCGCCCTGTCGGTCCCCTGGCTCGAGGAGCTCCCGGCGCTGCACGTCGAGGCGCTCCTGGTGGCCGGCGCGCGGCAGGTGGTGCCCAGCTACGGCACCAGCGAGATCGACGTCCTCCAGCAGAAGGTGGTCGCCCAGTACGAGCCGAGCGTCAGCAAGCACATCGCCCGCCGGCAGAAGCGCGCCCTCGATGATCTCGTCCCCGCGCTCACCGCCCGTGACGGCGCGCCGCCGGCGATCGACGCCTTCCTCGGCGCCCTCGCGCGCGCCGAGATCCGCATCGCCTACATCCTCACGGGCAACCTCCTGGCGCTGGTCGACGAGCTGCGCCTCTTCGATCCGGAGCTGGCGCGCGGCTGCGACATCCCCGGACGCGCCATCGAGGCCATCCTCGAGCACCCGTACGCCGGCGACCTCTCCCGCTTCGCGCTCTCGACGGAGGCGACCGCCCTGCGCCGCCGCGTCGGCTCCACCTGGACCTGAGTCAGTTCCCGCAGCCGGGCACGCCCGTCGGATCACCGCTGAAGGGGTCGTTGCACGGAGCGCAGTAGTGCGCGCCGTCGCAGCCCCCCCGTCCGAGGCCGTTGGTGTTGGCGATGCAGTTGCTCACGCAGAAGCCCGTGTAGCCGAAGAAGACGTCGTAATCGTCGTCCTCGCACGGCTGCGGCGCGAAGCCCGGCTCGAGGTTCTCCGTCGGCGCGCACACGTCGCCGCCGCTGCACACGTCGGCGCTGAGGCTGCTCGCCGCGGAGCCGGCGGCGGCGGGCGGCACGCACTTGCCGGCGGGCTGGCTGCCGGAGTAGCAGCAGCTGGTGAACAGAGTCGGCGGATCCTTCGGCGCGTCGCAGCTCACGGTGTTGCAGGCACCGGTGGAGGTGCCGTCGAGCGGGTTGAAACAGGGCACGCACGACTCGTCGCTGTCGCACACGTCGTGCGGCAGCTCGCTCACCTGCGGCGCGACGCTGGGCAGCACCTGGTTCAGGCAGCGCCCCTCGGCGCCTTGCAGGCTCGTGCAGGTCGTGGGGAGGTAGTTGCCGTACGCGGCGAGCACCTTGGTGGGCACGCACAGACCCGTCGTGCAGGTGGCGAAGTCGGCCTGGCTCGCGGTCGGGACGAGCGCGGTCGGGGCGCAGACCGCGCCGGCGCCGCAGGCGGCGAAGCTGCTCGTGGGCAGCGGCGTGCCGGTGTACGGACAGCTGATGGCCGTGCTCGCGTCTCCGGCGCCGCCGTCGCTGCTCGCGCTGCTGCCGGCGTCCACCGCGGTCGGCGGAGCGGTGCTCGAGACGGTGGGCGAGGTCGAGGTGCCCGGTGACGTCGACGTCGGGGTGCTCGTGGCGCTGGCATCGACCGTCTCCGCCGACTCGCTCGGCTGCACGTAGTCGGTGAGCGAGGTCCCGCCCGCCCCCGAGCAGGCGACGATCAGCGCAGGAACGGCGAGCACGAAGCAGGACGACAGCCAGGGGGTCTTCATCGAGCCCCACCACTGCAGTCACCGCGCCAGGCGACTCCGATCCAGGAAAGCTGCGGCGCCAGCGGATCGCCAGCGCCGATAGAAGGACCGCTTCTCGCTCCTCCGACCAGGCGCGAACGCTGCCGGAGGTCCGGCTACCTGGCGCTATCTCGCCCCCGAGTCGCGCCCCTGGTTCAGGATCTCGAAGGTACGGGTCATCCCGATTGGGTTGCCGTTGCGCCCGACCACGCCGCGCTCGCGGAGCGCCGCCACGATCTCGCGCAGCTTGTAGCCCTGCATGCGCATGTGACGGATGACCGCGGTGACCCGCTGCTCCCCCTCGTCCGGCTGGAGCGAGCCGTCCTGGGCGACGCGGTAGCCCCAGGGGCAGCGGCCGAAGAGGTTCTTGCGCCGGGCGCGCTCGATCTGCTGGCCGGAGTCGCGCAGCGAGCGCAGGTGCGCGCGGTCGACGGCGGTGAAGAGGTGGCTCACGCGCAGCGCGATGGAGAGCTCCACCGGATCCGGATCCGGTGGCTGGCTCCCGTCGGCCACGATCAGCTCCGCGCCGCTGCGCTGCGCGAGGTCGGCGAGCACCACCTGGTCGATGGCGTCTCCGAGCGCGTCGCGGTCCGGCGCGAAGAGCACGTCGGAGTTCTTGGTCCGCAAGGCGACCAGCGCGTCGGTCAACCCGGGCCGATCGGAGAGCGGGACGTCCCCCTCGACGGCATCGGTGAAGCTGCCGACGACTGTGTAGCCCCGCGACTGCGCCTCCTTCTGCAAGCTGGCGGCGCGGGTACGGCGGTCACGTGTCCCCCCGGCCACGTAGAGAACCGCCCTCGTGCCGGTGATGACTTGGAGAGGGTTCTTTGCGCGATGGATCTTCGAACGACGGGCCATGGTGACGACAGCATCGAAATTCTACGTCTCTGCGGCAAGAAAATCCGCCGTCCCCCGAACGATATAGTCATCACATCCGGGCGCGGACGACCTCGTATCGCGGACTTTCGCGCTTTGAGACGATCTGTTTCACTACTTGACACGCGCACCGAGCTGATCCGTAGCCCTCGTCAGGTCGTCGCCGTCAGCCGCACGCGAACGAGGTGCAGCGGGGCGTCGACCCCCTTCACCTGCGCCTCGAAGCGCTCCACCTCCCGCACCTTGGCGCGGTCGGCTTCGGGCAGCGACTCGAGCTGGCGCGTCTCGAGCACCAGCTCCCCCGAGTCGGCCAGGTGCTGGATGCGCGAGGTGACGTTCACCGTCTGGCCGAAGTAGTCGAGCACCCCGTTGGCGGTGACCACGTAGCAAGGCCCGGCGTACATCCCGAGCTTCAACCCGACGGCGTCGCCGTGCTCGCGCTCGGCGCGGAAGGCCTCGAAGCGTCGCAGCGACTCGACGGCGGCGGCGACGCACTTGCGCTCCTCGTGGAAGGCGGCCATCACCGCGTCCCCCATCGTCTTGACGATGACCCCCTCGTGCGCCGCGACGACCGCGCGGAGCAGATCGAAGTGATCGTCGACCATGCGGAAGGCCGCGGCGTCGCCGATCTTGCTGTAGAGCGCGGTCGATCCGGTCAGATCGCTGAAGAACATGGCGACCCGAGCGACCTTGAGCGGCGTGCCGCGCTTGAGCAGATCGGCCGAGAAGAGGCGGCGGAAGTCCTCCATCGTCGCCAGCACCGAGGCCGTCGCCGCCTGGCTGGCGTAGACGAGACGTTCGAGCTTCACGTGGCGAGGAGAGGCGCTCTCGTTGACCACCTCGAGGTGCGCGCCCGGAGCGACGCGGATCTCCTCGCTGTCGAAGTGGCTCTCGCCGGCGGTGATGCGAGCGGACGGTGCTCCCTGAGCGTCGATGACCAGCCGCACCGCCGCGCCTCCGCGAGCGAAGAGGCGGTAGCGATCGTTTCCGCTGGGGGCCACGAAGGTGCCGGTGGCGCCGCTCGCCACGTTCACCTGCCCGAGCACGTGCGGCGTGCGCCCCGGCCCGCCGATGCAGAAGGTGGCGTCGTTGACCTTGCGCACCCCCGGGTGCACCACGAAGGTCGCCTCGACGGCGCGATCGACGTCGAGCTCGAAGCTGATGTCGCACAGCTGGCAGTGCCCCTCGGGCGGCACCTCGTCGAGGCCGCGCAGCTGCTCGGTGAAGGTGCGGCAGCTGGGGCACACCAGCGACCAGCGCAGCTCGAAGAGCCCCGCCTTCACCGAGTGGAGCAGCGCGCGCAGCAGCTCCCGCGGCTCGGTGTCCCACAGCGCGGCCAGCTCGAAGGGGCGCACGGCGACCAGATCCGCCTCGTGTGCCGTCAGCACCAGCTCCTGGAGGCGGCGCACCAGGTGGACGCCGACGCCGGTCTCCCGCAAGGTCTCGAGCGCCCGATCGAGGTGGTGGCGATCGACGATCGGCGGCGGCACCACCGGATCCCCCTTGCCGGTCCGGCGGCGCGAGGCCTCCTCGGCGGCGGCGATCATCCCGTCGAGGCTCTGCTGCACCGAGCGGCGGAGGATGGGCGTGAGGAGCCCGACCCGCGGCAGCAGCTCCAGCGTGCAGGTGACGCGGGTGTGCTCCGCGCCCCCACTCGGCCCACCCGGCCGAGCCCCCACCGGCGCCAGCTCGAGGCGCGTCACCAGCTCGGAGAAGAGCCCCCCGCGCAACCGCCGCCGCACCGAGTAGCGCTCCGGAACGACGAACTCGAAGGGCTCCTCCTCGTAGGTCACCGGCAGGCCGCCGAGCCGCGTGTGGGCGATGAAGCGCGCCGCCGTCCCCGCCCCGTCGGTCGCGCGCGGCTCGATCGGCTCGTAGCGGACCTCGCGCATCCCCAGGGTACGGTTCATCCGCTCCGTGTCGGTGAGGAGCGGCCACAGCTCGGCGGGCAGCCCTTCCACCTCCACCGAGGCTGTCAGGACCACGCGGCTCATGAGGCCGCACTATACGCGCTTTGCCTCACCACAGGCCGCTGCAGCCAGGTACGCTTTTCTTCTCCATGGGCAAGTCGTCACCCGATCCCAGCACGCAGCCTTCCGACCTCCGCCCGCCGCCTGCGAGAGGTTTCACCAAGCCGGCGTTCGACAGTCTCCGGCCTCAGAGCTTTCCGCCGGCGGACGAGCGCATCTCCGATCTGGTCGTCGGATCGGTGGTCGGCCGCTACGAGCTGCTGGCCATCGTCGCCGCCGGCGGGATGGGGCGCGTCTGGGCGGCACGGGCCAGCGGGCAGCATGGCTTCTCGCGCTTCGTGGCCATGAAGACGATCCTCCCGAGCCTCGTGCACAACGAGGAGCTGCGGGCGCGCTTCTTCGACGAGGCCACGCTCGCCGCCAAGATCCACCACCCCAACGTCTGCCAGATCCTCGACCTCGGCGACTCCGACGGGTTGCCGTGGATGGTGCTCGAGTGGATCGACGGAGCGCCGCTCTCCGAGCTGTACACCTCCGACCCGACGCCCATCGACGCGCGCGCCGCCGCGCGCATCATGTCGCAGGTCTGCGCCGGCCTGCACGCCGCCCACGAGGTCTGCGGCGACGACGGCGAGCCGCTCGGCGCCGTCCACCGCGACGTGTCGCCGCAGAACATCATGGTCGGCGAGGGGATCGTCAAGGTGACCGACTTCGGCATCGCCAAGGCGATCGGCCGCAGCCTGACGACGCAAGCCGGGCAGGTGCGCGGCAAGGCGCCGTACCTCGCCCCCGAGCAGCTTACCGCCCAGCCGGTCGATCGCCGCACCGACGTCTACGCCGCCGGCGCGCTCCTCTACGAGCTGCTCACCGGCCGGCGCGCCTACGACGGCGAGACCGACGCCATCATCCTGATGAAGGTGATGAACGACCTCCCGCAGAAGCCGGAGGAGCTGGTCCCCCAGCTGCCGGTGCCGCTGCGGGCCATCGTGGCGCGCGCCATGTCCAAGCGTCCGGCCGATCGCTACCCCTCGGCGCAGGCGATGCAGCGCGCGCTCGACGAATGGCTCGTCCAGGCCAGCCCCCTGTCGGACAGCGCGCTCACGCGCATCATCGTCGACCGCCTGGGGACGGCCATCTTCGACCGTCGCGAGCAGATCAAGCGGACGATGACCGACCGCGCCTCGGGCAACGGCCCGGCGCGCTCGCCCATCGAGCTGATCCCGACCATGTCGAGCTTAGAATTTCAACCTTGGATATGATTAAAAGCTCTTAATTACCAAATTGTAGTTT
>JAMFST010001204.1 GCA_026225435.1 Labilithrix luteola | reverse complement strand
CGGCGACGTGCTCGCCGATGCGCGTCTCGACGTCACCGACCTTGGGATCGGGGAACTGCAGGACCGGGCGATCCGCTTCGACGGCGACGTCGATCTCCGAGACGTGGATCCGCAGCACGCCGCGCGTGCGCGGCAGACGCGGATTGAGGTGAGCGATGCGCCGCTTCGCCCGCTTCCACACCAGGGGGAGAAAGTCGCTCGAGAGGCCGAGGCTGCACAGACCGTCCTCGTCGGGGAGCGAGAGCTGCGCGATGACCAGGTCGGGGGGCGGACCGTCGGCGAGGTGGCGGACGATGCCGGGGTAGTCGGTCGCGAACAGCTCGGCGCGACCGCTGGGGATGGCGGCGCGGATGGCCGGGGACATGAAGTACGCGCGCAGCCGCGCCTCGGGGTGCACGCCGAGGTAGTCGTTGCGGTCGACGCCGGGGAACTGCGCACCGTCGAAGGTGACGCCGCGCGCGCGCTCCGGATCGGCGGCCAGCTCCTCGCGCAGGAGGGTCGACTCCCCGCTCATGCCCTGGACGAACACCCGCATCCCCGGCGCGAGCGCATCGACGAGACGCGTGGTCATGCGCAGACGTGACGGAGGGTCGGCTCCAGCTTGTCCCAGGCCGCGCGGCCGGTGGCATCGAGCTCGGGCAGCACGGCGCTCTGCTCGCTCCACAGCCAGGTGAGGGGGCCGCCGGTCCACGCGGGCGTCTCGCCGGCGAGGCAGGCGGCGACGTCGAAGAAGACTGGATCGCCCGCACCGGGGGCCGCAGCTGCCACGAGCGCGACCTGCGCCTGCTCGGCCAGTGACCGACCGTGGAGCTGCTGGAGCACGCTGGTCGACCCGGCGGTGCGCCACGGAAGGCAGAACAGGCGAGCGGCGAGCGCGGCGAAGACCGGTGCGTCGCCGTCGCCGGCGCCGACGATCTCGAGGACGCGGCCGTAAGGGCCTGCAGGGGAGAGGACGGCGGCGCCCGAGGAACCGGCCGCGGGCTCGCTCGCAGCTTCGCTGCTGACGCGAACGGCGAGACGATGCGCCGCGCCGGTCTCGTCGACGATGTCGAGCGTGTCGGCCGGCAACGAGGCATCGGCCGTCTGCGGCAGCTTCACCTTGGCGAGCGCCTCGCTCCAGGCCGCGCGCGCGCCGCTGATCGGCCCGACGACGAGCTTCTCGATCTTCAACGTGGCGGGCACCGCGATCGCCTTGTCGGCCCGCAGGCGCTCCAGGTACAGCGTGCGCACCATGCGCCCCGCGACCGGGCTGCGCATCAGGTGGAGAAAGTGAGTCATCTCGATCTCGGACGCCTCGGCCAGCGGAAGGCGCGCCCCTTCGAGCACCGCGCCGATGATGGCGCCGTACGCCGGATACAGCTCGAGGTCCTGCGCCGACACGCCGTGACGGGTGGCGATCGCCTTGCGCGATTCGCCGTTCGGCTGCGGCACGTCGCTCTGGGCGAGGTTCGTGAACTTGGTCTCGGGGTCGAACGGCTTGCCGTGGAGCGAGCGCGCGATCTCCCGCGCCGCATCGAGCAGCTCCGCCGCCGGCACCGCGCGGGCGAACACACCGAGGCGCACCGCTTCCGCCGGGGCGATCGGCTTACCCGTCAGCAACATGTCCATCGCGCTGTCGAACGGCGCCAGACGGGGCAGTCGCTGCGTCCCGCCGGCTCCCGGGAGCAGGCCCCAGCGTACCTCCGGCACCCCGATCTGCGTGCGCGGATCGTCGGTGACGAGGCGCGCGCGGCAGGCGAGAGCCAGCTCCAGCCCTCCGCCGAGCGCGAGCCCGTTCACCGCCGCGACCCACGGCTTCTTCGAAGCTTCCAGCCGCACGAACTGCCGACCGAGCCGACCGCACAGCTTGCGCAGCCCGGTGTCGTCGAGGTTCTTCGCGCTGCCGGTGAAGCCGCGCACCATGACCAGATCCGCACCCGCGAGGAAGGTCGCCTTCCCCGAGGTGAGCACCACGCTCTTGATGGCCGGATCGCCGTCGACCCGATCCATCAGCGCGTCGAGCGCTTCGATGAGCGCGGCCGAGAAGACGTTCATCTTCTTGTCCGGCATGTCGAGGACGGCGAGGAGGACGCCGTCGCCCTCCAGCGTGGTGCGGAACAGATCGGTCATGGCAGGCAGGCGAGTCTCGCTCAGGTCACGTGCTTCTTGAAGTCAGGCTTTCGCTTCTCGTTGAAGGCGCGCACGCCCTCCTTCGACTCTTCCGTCTGGTAGAAGTGCTTCACCGTCTGGATGCCGAGGAAGCCGATCCCGCGGATCCCCTCGCTGTCGGCGTTGAACGAGCGCTTGGCGATGGTGAGCGCGGTCGGGCTCATCTCGTTGATCTCGTCGGCCCACTTCTGGACCTCGGCGTCGAGCTGGTCGTTCGGCACGACCTTGTTCACCAGACCCATCGCCTCGGCCTCGGTCGCCGTGTAGCGGCGGCAGAGGAACCAGATCTCGCGCGCCTTCTTCTCCCCGACGATGCGCGCCAGATACGCCGTGCCCCAGCCCGGATCGACCGAGCCGACCTTGGGGCCGACCTGGCCGAAGGTGGCCTTCTCGCCGGCGATGGTGAGATCGCACATGGTGGCGAGCACGTTGCCGCCGCCGATGGCGAAGCCCTGCACCTTGGCGATGCTCACCTTGCGCAGGTCGCGCAGGGCGCTCTGCAGCTCCTCGATGGGCATGCCGACGGTGCCGCGCGGGCCGTACAGGCCGTCCTCGCTCATGTGCACCTTCTGGTCGCCGCCGGTGCAGAACGCCTTGTCGCCGGCGCCCGAGAGCACCATCACGTTGGCGCTCTTCTCCTCGTCGGCGCGGTGGAGCGCGTCGATCATCTCCTCGAGCGTCTGCCCGCGGAAGGCGTTGTACACCTTGGGCCGGTTGATGATGACGTGCGCGACACCGTCCTTAACCTCGTAGATGACGTCCTTGTACTCTTTGCTCATGGTCTGAATCCTCTCCTCAACCGTGCATCGTCAAACCGCCAGAGACGCTGATCGTCTGGCCGGTCATGAAGGCGGCGTCGTCGCTCGCCAGGAACGCGACCATCCCCGCGCAGTCGTCCGGGGTGCCGATGCGACCCAGCGGAACGCCCTTCACCATGGCGTCGCGGATCTTCTGCCCCTGCTCGCCGGTGCCGACGAACGCGGCCATCGCCGGCGTGTCGGTGGGGCCGGGACAGATGGTGTTCACCGTGACGGTCGCGCGGGACAGCTCGCGGGCGAGCGCCTTGGCAAACGCGATCGTCGCCCCCTTGCAGCCGGAGTACACGACCTCGCCCGTCGAGCCGACGCGGCCCGCGTCAGAGGCGATGTTGATGATGCGGCCCGACTTGCGCGTGGCCATGCCCTGGGCGACCGCGTGGGTCACGTGCAGAGGGCCCATCCAGTTGATGGCGGTGACCTTCTTCCAGAAGGCCTCGTCGGTCTTGAGGAAGGGCATCGGGCTGTCCCAGCCGGCGTTGTTCACCAGCACGTCGGTGCCCTGGCCGCTCTTCTCCTCGAAGCTCTTCACCGCGGCGGTGACCGCGCTGTAGTCGGTGATGTCGCAGGTGACCGCGAAGGCCTTGCCGCCGGCGCTCTCGATCGCTTTGGCGGTCTCCGCCGCGCTCTCCGCGTTGATGTCGAACACGCCGACGGTGATCCCCTCGGTGCCGAGGCGCGTCGCGATGGCGCGCCCGATCCCGCTGCCTGCGCCGGTGACGATGGCGCTCTTACCCTTCAGTCCTCGCATGACGAAAATACCTCGCTGGGTCCGCACATGGTGCCTTGATACATAGTACGCTACTGAACGATAAGGGATCGAAGCTGGCCTGCACAAGGCCTTCCCGCGGTAACCTACCCTTTCGGGACCTCCACGATTCGCGACTGGTTGCGTCAAAGCGCGCCCCAGGAGAAAGCACGTCGACATGAGCAAGCTGCTGGAAGGAAAGGTCGCCATCGTCACCGGTGGAGGTCGCGGAGTGGGGCGGGGGATCTGCCTCGCGCTGGCCGAGGCGGGGGCGAAGGTGGTCATCAACGATCTCGGCGCCTCGCTGACGGGCGAAGCCGCGAGCGGGGAGCAGAACCCGGCGCACGAGGTGCGTGAGCTGATCGAGAAGGCGGGCGGACAGGCCATCGTCGACGGTGGTTCGGTCGCTGACTTCCAGGCCGCCGAGCGCATGGTGCAGGGGGCCATCGACGCCTTCGGCCGCATCGACATCGTGGTCAACAACGCCGGCATCCTCCGCGACGTCATGTTCTTCCGCATGACCGAGGAGGAGTGGGACGCGGTCATCGCCGTGCACCTGAAGGGCACCTTCAACGTCAGCCGCGCCGCCGCCCCGCACTTCAAGGGGCAGGGGAGTGGTTGCTACGTGCACATGACCTCGACCTCGGGCCTCATCGGCAACTTCGGCCAGGCGAACTACAGCGCCGCCAAGCTCGGCATCACCGCGCTCTCCAAGTCGATCGCCCTCGACATGAAGCGGTTCAACGTCCGCTCCAACGCGCTCGCGCCGTTCGCCTGGACGCGCATGATCGACTCCATCCCCAGCAACACGCCGGAGGAGAAGAAGCGGGTCGACGGGCTGAAGAAGCTGGTTCCGGAGAAGATCGCGCCGCTGGTCGTCG
>JAMFST010001203.1 GCA_026225435.1 Labilithrix luteola | reverse complement strand
GTCCATGCGTAGCGCATTGCGGGGCACAAGTGCCTATCGGCCCGTCCGACGGAGCTGGTTGCGTGAGCCCCTTCACCGCTTCTTCGCCCGCCGCGCCCCCGGCACCTTGCCGATACGCACATCGCCCCGACGGATGAGCGCGCACGCACGCAACACCGACGGTTCAAAATCCTCGGCCGTCGCCGGCAGCACCTGCCAGCCGGTCTCGCCCGTTCCGAAGACGGTGATCGATCGCAAGTGCGGCAGCTCGCGGCGCAGGGACGCGTGATGGTCCTTCGTCGTCGCCAGCCAGACCCCGTTGTCCGCGTCGACCTTCCGGTCGCGGAGGATGAGGACGATCTTCTCGCCGATGTACACCGCCGTACATCCGAACATCGGGCGCGTCCACGGGTCGAGGTCCGCGAGCTCGTCGAGGACGAAGGCGAAGGGAACCTGCGGCTTCTTGCGCGCGACGAACAGCTCTCCGGGTGGACTCTTGCGGGCTCGCGGCATGACGATCTCTCGCAAGACTGGCGGCGCGGCTCGCGTCCCGCAAGGGTCACCGAACCCGGGTCGAAGGCGGTCTCGTCGTCACCGGTGCGTCTCTCGAACGCAGCCGTGCGCGCGACCAAGTCGCCGCGAAGCGAGACGTCAGGGGATGAACCCTTCGGCGATGGCTCCACAAAATGCTCTCCGCGGTCCCCCTCACGGACCGCGCGCGAGCTTCGCGTCCTCCATTTGTGACCACGCGGGGACCGGCGCGGCGAAGCCCGAGGACTACGCTCCGCGCCATGAGCCCTGCCAAGACCCCTCTCGACGCGTTCACCACCGAGCCCCGCGTTCCCGTCCCCGGCAGCGAGCGAGCACCGCTCTCGGCCACGCCACCGACCAGCTCACCCCCGAGCGGCGCGACGCAGGACGTTTCCGTCTCCCTGGTGCTGCGGCGCAAGCAGGCCATCGAGCCGGCGATGATCGGGCGCGACCGGCTCACGCATGCGGAGTACGCCGCCCGTCACGGGGCGAGCGACGACGACATGGCGCGGGTGAACGCCTTCGCCCGCGCCTTCGGTCTCACCGTCGACACCGTGCGCTCGAGCCAGGTGCGGCGCACGGTGGTGGTCCGGGGCGCGCCCGCGGCGCTGGAGAAGGCCTTCGCCGTGAAGTTCGAGCACCACACCCTCGACGGGCAGCCCGTGCGCGCGCGCCGGGGGGCGGTGCAGGTTCCGCGATCGCTCGACGGCGTCATCACCGCGGTGCTCGGGCTCGACAATCGCCCGCAGGCGCGCCCGCATTTCCGGCGCGCGCGTCCCAGCACCGCCACCGCCGGCTTCACACCGCCGCAAGTGGCCGCCTTGTACGGCTACCCGAAGGGGGTACGCGCCACCGGGCAGACGATCGCGCTCATCGAGCTCGGGGGCGGCTTCCGCACCGCCGACGTGAACGCGTACTTCGGCGGCCTGGAGCTGCCCGTGCCCACGGTCACCGCCCACCCGGTGGACGGCGGAGCCAACGCGCCGGGGGACGCGAACAGCGCCGACGGCGAGGTGATGCTCGACATCGAGGTCGCCGGTGCGACCGCTCCGGGTGCGGCCATCGCCGTGTACTTCGCGCCCAACACCGATCAAGGGTTCCTCGACGCCGTCACCACGGCGATCCACGACACCACCACCAAACCTTCGGTGATCTCCATCAGCTGGGGTGGCCCCGAGTCCACCTGGACGGCGCAGGCGATGACCGCGCTCGACGACGCCTGCCAGTCGGCCGCGTTGCTCGGCATCACCATCACCGTGGCCTCGGGCGACAACGGGTCGACCGACGGCGTGGCCGGCAGCGCGAACCACGTCGACTTCCCCGCCTCGAGCCCGCACGTGCTCGGCTGCGGGGGGACCAAGCTGGTGGCGTCCGGCACCTCCATCGGCAAGGAGACGGCCTGGAACGAGCTCGCCGCTCAGGAGGGGGCCACGGGCGGTGGCGTGAGCGCCGTCTTCGCGCGCCCCGCGTGGCAAGCGAAGGCCGGCGTGCCCGCACCGGGCAAGGCGGGCGCCTCCGGAGGGCGCGGCGTACCGGACGTGTCCGGCGACGCCGATCCGACGACCGGCTACCGCACGCTGGTGGACGGGCAGAGCGGCGTCATCGGCGGCACCAGCGCCGTGGCACCGCTGTGGGCTGGGCTCATCGCGCTGAGCAACGCACAGGCGAAGCAGTCGGCCGGGTTCCTCAATGCAGCTTTGTACGCGACACCCGGAGTCTGCCGGGACATCCTCAGCGGCACCAACGGCGCCTTCGAAGCCGGCCCCGGCTGGGACGCCTGCACCGGTCTCGGCTCGCCAGTGGGGAGCGCGGTCGCCGCGTTGATCGCGCGCGGCGTGTCCAGCACGGCGTAGCCCCAACGTCGGCCCCTGACGAAAAAGCGCCTCTTCCGCTCCGCCGCGGCGCGTTGGCGCTACCCCTCCCGGCGCGCC
>JAMFST010001202.1 GCA_026225435.1 Labilithrix luteola | reverse complement strand
GCCCGCGCTGGCGCATGACGCCGTTCGGGAGCGAGCACCACGGCCCGGTGATCGTCGCCATCGAGAAGGACAACGCCCAGGTCGGCGCCATCTCCTTCGAGCCGCCGTACCAGCCGCAGCCCATCTCCCGCTTCTTCCTCGTGCCGCTGGTCTACATGACCATCCTCTCGATCGCCGGCTGGGTCGTGGCGCGGCGCCTCTCCAAGCCGCTGGTGGACGTCGCCGTCGCGGCGGAGCGCTTCGGCTCGGGTGATCTCAACGCGCGTGCCGGCCTGTCCGCGGGCAAGGGGCAGCAGCGCTGGGTCGCCGCCGAGATCGAGGAGCTGGCCATCACCTTCGACCAGATGGCCGACCGCATCTCGGGGGTCGTCCGCGATCAGCGCGAGCTGCTCGCGGCCATCAGCCACGAGCTGCGCTCCCCGCTCGGCCGCGCCCGCGTGGCGCTGGAGATCGCCCGGGACAAGACCGAGGGGGCCGCGAGCGAAGAGACGGGCACGCGCCCGGACGAGAGCTCGCTCGGTCCGACCTTGCAGCGCATCGAGACGGAGCTGGGCGAGGTCGACACCATCCTCGGCGATCTCCTCGCCGCCGCCCGCGCCGGCCTCAGCGATCTGCGCAAATCGAAGGTGGAGCTGGCCCCCTGGCTGCGCACCCGCATCGCCGCCGAGGGTGGTGGCGCGGCGGAGGTCGAGCTGGTGGTCGAGGCGGAGATGGCCGCGGAGATCGATCTGGCGCTCCTCGGGCGCGCGGTGCACAACCTGTTGCAGAATGCATGCACCCACGGGCACCCGCGTGATCAGACGCTCCTGGTGACCCTGGGCGAGTCGGACAAGCCGGATCGGAAGGGGCAGGCCCGCATCACCGTGCGCGATCGCGGGCCGGGCTTCGCTCCAGAGCTGCTCGACCGGGCCTTCGAGCCGTTCGTCCGCGGCGATCAAGCGCGCACGCCGAAGGCGTCGATGGGCGGCACGCCGATCGCTGGCCCCGCCGGCTCGAACCTCGAGGTCGGTGGCAACACCGGTCTCGGCCTGGCGCTGGTCCGCCGCATCGCCGAGGCGCACGGCGGCATCGCCTTCGCCCGCAATGTCGGCGCCGAGAACGGCGGCGGCGCCGAGGTCATCATGGACCTGCCCGCCACCCTCCTCCGTCGCGTCTCCGAGCCGGCCCCGCTTTCTCAGGTGGCGTGAGGGCTCATACCTGACAGGAAGCTGTCAGGAATGACGTGATACCAACGGGGCGCATGCCGCGCGCCCCCGTCTCCGCGAAAGCTCGCCCCGCTGGCTCCGCTCGCGAGCCCGACTTCATCGAGATCGACGGCGCCCGCGAGCACAACCTCGCCATCGATCACCTGGCGATCCCCAAGCGCCAGCTGGTCGTCTTCACCGGCCCGTCCGGCTCGGGCAAGTCGAGCCTCGCCTTCGACACGCTCTACGCCGAGGGGCAGCGCCGCTACATCGAGACGCTCTCGGCCTACGCGCGTCAGTTCCTCGGCCAGCTCGAACGCCCCAAGGTCGACCGCCTCCGCGGCCTCTCGCCGACCATCGCCATCGAGCAGAAGGCGGCCAGCGGCAACCCGCGCTCCACCGTCGGCACCATCACCGAGGTGATGGACTACCTGCGCGTCGTCTACGCCAAGGCGGGCGTGCAGCACTGCTTCACCTGCGGAAAGAAGGTCGTCGCGCGCGGCTCGCAAGCGCTC
>JAMFST010000141.1 GCA_026225435.1 Labilithrix luteola | reverse complement strand
CGGCGGCGCGCTCGGCGTCCTCGAGTGGGTGGCGCGCGCGCGCGTCGCCGGTGACTCGTTCGTCCCCTGGGTGCCGCCGGGAGATCTCGGGTGGGACGCGAAGAACGCGCTCCTCGCCAGCGGCGCGCCCGACGCGCAGGTGACCGCCGGCGACGGCATCGCCCAGCACGTCAGCGAGGCGCGGCTGGTGTCGATCGCCACGTCGGCGAGCGGCGTGGGTGCCCGGGCGGACGGCGCTGGCGGAGCCGATGGGCAGGACGGGGTGTATGGCTGCGTCCCCGCCTTCGGAGGGGCGCGCACCGTCTGCGAGCAGGCCGGGCCGCTCACCTGGCGCGTCGTCGGCGATCCGCGGAGCACGGGTATCGCCCAGGCCAAGCTGCCCTTCTGGCTCAGCGCCATGAACGGCCTCGACACCACCCGCGCTCAGGAGGCTGCCGCCAGCTTGCTCGCCTTCGCGCGTCGTCTGCACGCGCTCGGCTACCGGGCCACCAGCTCCGACGGAATCGAGGAGCTCCCCACCGGCGTGCAGGTCCACGGCGTGGGCGGCGCCGACAAGATCATCGCGGTCGGCGTCGGCAACGAGGAGCCGTACGTCCTCCCGTACACCGACGCGCCGCCGTGGACCCTCGACGGAACCCCGCGCGCGGTCCCGATCGCGCAGGGGCAGGTGCTCAAGCTGGTGTCGGTGAGCGGCCGCGATCTCCCGCCGGCCAATCGCCGCACCGTCGTCTTCCGTCACCAGGTTCTCCCCTGACGGTGGCGGCGGCTCAGCGCTTGGGGCGGCTCGCCAGCCACGCCTGCGTCGCCGTGTGCTCGGCGGCATACCAGGGGGCAGTCGCGTAGAAGGTGTCGGCTTGCCCGGCCAGGGTGAGCGCGCGATCACGATCTCCGTGCGGCCACAGCGCGCGCGCCAGAGCGAAGCGCGTACGGGCCTCCTCGTCGCGCTGTCCACCGCCGTCGGCGCCCGCCGGGTCGCGCATCTCGAGCGCGCGGGTGAGCGTCGTCACCGCCGCCGACGTGTCCCCGGCGCCCAGCTCCGCCTCGCCGCGCACCGTCAGCGCCGCCGCCAGCGCCGGCGAGCGCGCACCGAGGGCCGCTTCGATGATCGCCGCGCCTTGCGTCGCCTCCTCGCGCGCGGCGGGGAAGGCCCGGTCGAGCAGGTCGGCCTCGGCGAGCCGCACGTCGGTCGATCCGACATCGGCATGCGTCGCCCCCACCGACTCGATGAGCACCGCGAGCGCCTGCTTGTGCAGCTCGCGCGCGTGCTTCACGTCGCCGCGCCGGCGCCACACCAGCCCGAGATCGTTGAGCACGCCGGAATACTCCGGCCCGTGCACGTCGCCGGTGTGCTCGAGCAGCGCGCGCGCCCGCTCGAGCGCGTCGTCCGCCTCGGCGTAGCGGGCCATGGAGGTCAGCACGCTCCCCAGGCTGTCGAGCGGCGCCACCTGCTCGGCGCTGTCCTTGCCGAGCGAGGTCGTCCAGATGGACAGCGCGCGCCGGAGCGCCGGCAGCGCCTCGGGATAGCGCCCCAGGTACCAGAGCGCGTTGCCTACGTTGTTCAGCTCGAGGGCCAGCTCCGGGTGCTGCGCGCCGAGATCCTCCTCCGAGATGGCCGCCGCCTGCTGCCCGATGGTCAGCGCGTCCTGGTAGCGCCCCATGTCCATGTAGACGACGGCGATCCCGTCGAGCGAGCGAGCGACGCGCGCGTTCCGCGGACCGTACGCGCGGTCCCACAGTCCGCGCGCCTTCTCCAGATCGGCCAGCGCCGGCTCGAGCTTCCCCTCGCTCCACTCGATGATCCCCAGCGTCTCGACCCGCTCCGCCTCGATCGCGTCGGGCGTGGCCAGGCGGGCGAGCGGTGTCTGGGCGTAGCGCAGCCAGCGCTCTCCGCGGGCGAAGTGCGCCTGCCGGTAGCCGACGAAGTACGCGCGGGCGACGAAGGCGCGCACCTCGGTCTCGTCGTCTCCCAGCGTGCCGGCGACCGAGGCCGCCTCGAGCAAGGTCTCGCCCGTCTTCTCGTCGCCCAGCTGCCCCTCGAGGCGGCCGGTCACCAGCAGCGCCTCGGCCTCGAGCGGCGCGTAGGCCAGCTCGTGGGCGCGGGCGAGCGCCGCGGTCGCCTTGTCCTTTCCCTCGCGATACTTGCCGGCGCGCTCGAGCGCGCTCGCGCGGTCGACCTCGGCGCGCACCGCGGTCACCTCCTTCTCGATGGTCGCCGCCGGCACCGGATGCGAGGCCGCCGCCAGCGCCTCCACGTTGTCGCACCCGTCGAGCGTCGGCAGCGACTCCACCGCGTCGACGGCGTGCTCGACGATCTTCGCGTCCGCCTCGGTGAACAGCGATACCAGCGCCGCGCTCTTCTGCAGCCGGTCGTCGAGGCAGGCGTAGCGCAGCGACATCGAGCGATCGGTCGCCTCGTGGCGCAGGAGCGTATCCTCGCAGGCGTCGCGGCGCAGCGCCGTCCAGCGGCGGGCGTAGTCGTCGAGCCGCTGCTCCACCGACTTCCACGCGTCGCCCGCGAACGGCGCGGCGGTCGCGCGGAAGGCGGTCTCCACCTCGTGCTTGCGCGGCGCGTCCCACACCCCTTCGAGCTTGTGCGCCACGCCGCCGCACACCTGCGTCTCCTCGCGGCGCGCCTCGCGATAACCGACCGAGACGGCGATGGCGATCACCGCCAGCGCCGCCGCCGAAGCGATCAGCGCCACCCGCCGTCGACCGCGCTTCACGTCGGGCGAGAGCGCCGTGAGCATCTCGTTCATCGACCCGAAGCGCGCCTTCGGATCCGGCGAGAGCGCGCGGATGATCGCCTGACGCAGGTGATTCGGCACGCGCCGCTCGCGCGGCACCCGCGTCCCTCGCGGCGGGCGTGGCGGCGAGGCGATGCGCCCCTCGCGCGCGGCCGTCGACACCTCCTCGGGCGTCTCGCCGGGGAACGGACGGATGCCGTAGAGCGCCTCGTGGAGCGCGACGGCGTAGGAGAACTGATCGCTGCGCGCATCGCTCGCTTCGCCGGCGAGCTGCTCGGGCGCCATGTACGCCGGCGTCCCCACGACCACCCCCGCTTGCGAGAGATCGAGCGTCGATGCGCCGGCGAGCGGCACGTGCTGGCTGCGCCCCGGGGTCTCGCCCGCGCCCGATCGCTCGGCGCGTGCCAGCCCGAAGTCGGTGACGCGCACCCGCAGCGCCGCCCCGTGGCCGGAGACGAGCACGTTGTCTGGCTTGAAATCGCGGTGCACGAGCCCGGCCGCGTGCGCCGCCGCGAGCCCACGCCCGGCGCCCAGGTAGGCCGTCAACGTCTCCTGCCAGCTGCGCGCCGCCGCCTTCTGCCAGGCGCCGAGCGACGTCCCGGCGACGAACTCCATCGCCAGGAACACCTGCCCGTCGATCGTCCCGGCCTCGTACACCGCGACCACGTTCTCGTGCTGCAGTCGCGCCATCGCCTGCGCCTCGCGGAGCAGCCGCTTCTCCTGGCCGATGGTGTCGTCCGGCCCCGCCTCGCGCGGCCGCAGCAGCTTCAGCGCCACCTTGCGATCGAGATCCGGATCGTACGACGCGTACACCACGCCCATCGCCCCGGCGCCGACCACCCCGACGATCAGGTAGCGGCCGAACGTGCCGCCGCGATCGAGCGACACCGCCCCGAGCGCCGCCTGCGACGGGCGCTCGGACGCGATGAGCACGTTGGGCGGCGGTGGCGAATCGTCGCGCAGCGACTTGGTCGTTTCGGCGACGAGCAACCGGCAGTCCTCGCAGCCGGCCACGTGCGCGCGAAACTCCGCTTCTTCTTCGGGCGAGACCGCCCCCTCGAAGAAGCTGGCGATGAAGGTCTCGTCGGGGCAGGTGTCCATGAGGTGCGAGGCGGGCGCCGACCGCAGGCTACCTCACGAAGCGTCGAGCGCCGCCGCCCTCAGGGCTGGCGCGCTTCGGCGGAGTCCTTGCCCCAAAGAAATGCCGGCGGAATCTCCGCAGCGGCGAAAGGCTCGGCCCGCACCGCGTCGTCGCCGCCGAAGGTGCCCACGAGCACGTAGGCGTGCCCTTCGTGGCGGAAGACCTCGACGGTCTTCTCGCGCGGATCGACCAGCCACACGTGGCCCACCCTCTCGCGCGCGTAGATCGGCATCTTCTTCATGCGGTCGACGCGCAAGGTGCCGGGCGAGAGAATCTCGCAGACCCAGTCGGGAACGGTCGAGATGTACGGCTCGTCGACGTCTTCACGGTCGACGAGACGGCCCGCGTGCCAGCCGCCGAGATCGGGCACGAGGATGTCCGCACCGAGATGGAGCTCGGGCTCGTAGAGGATCGTCCATCCGCCGGGCCCCCCGACGCCGACGTGAAAGGCGCCGAAGAGAAACGAGCCGAGCCCGGACGCGCTGCGAAGGTGGGCCCGCCGAGGGTGCGGCATGAGATGGAGCTCACCGTCGAGGATCTCCGCCGTCATGTGCGGCGGCGCGTTCAGGACGTCCTCGTAGGTTGCGCGTTTGCGGAGCGGATCACCTGCCATCGGCACATGCCACGGTATCATCGAGGAACCGGTGGCGCTCTTCGGCGCAGGACGACGTGTTGTTCCGCCGTGGCTGAGGTAGGCTTCCGGCGTGGGGATCTCAGCGTGACAGCTCGAACGCGGACGCTCGCCGCGGTCTTCGCCGAGGCGGCGACGGCTCCGGTCGTCGCCGACGGTCTCGAGGACGCGCTCAGCGGCGCGCTCGGCGTCGCCCGCGCCACCTGGAAGGACATCTCCGTGGCGGCCATCACCGACGAGATCTTCGTCGCCTACATCGCCGCGCGCGTCGCCTCGCCGGACGCCGCCGGGGTCGCTGCGGTGAAGATCGCCGATCTCTACCTCGCCTGTGGCTGCGCGCTCGGCGACGTGCGCGCCATCGGGCTCTTCGAGCAGCACTACCTCTCCGAGGTGCCCAACTACGTCGGCCAGATCGACCGCAGCGGCGAGTTCGCCGACGAGGTGCGGCAGCAGCTCTCCGAGCGCCTCCTCGTCACCCACGATCCGGCCAATCCGACCGCCCCGCGCAAGATCGCCGACTTCACCGGCCGCGGCCCGCTCGGCGGCTGGTTGCGGGTCGCCGCGGTGCGCATCGGCCTGAACGTGAAGCGCAGCCAGAAGCCGATGCCACTGGCGCGCGACGCCGAGCAGACCGAGCGCGCGCCCGACGCCGGCGATGCCATGGGGGGTGGCGGCCGCGGCGGGCAGGGGATGAGCGCGCCGTCGCCCGATCCGGAGCTCGACTACCTCAAGCTCCGCTACCGCAACGAGCTGCGCGAGGCCTTCGCCCTCACCCTGGCGTCGCTCGACGGCGAGGCGCGGGCCGTCCTCAAGATGCACTACCTCGACGGCCTCAACATCGACGAGATCGGCGCCAGCTTCCGCGTCCACCGGAGCACCGTGGCCCGCTGGCTCGCCCAGGCGCGCGAGCAGATCCTCGAGGAGACGCGCAAGCTGCTGTCCTCCCGCCTCAAGATCGGCCGCGCCGAGGCGGAGAGCGTCATCCACCTGGTGCAGAGCCAGCTGGACGTCAGCATCTACCGCTACCTCGGAAAGAAGACCGAAGCCGAGGACGACGACGACGACGACGAACAGGCCGGCTGATCTACGATGAGGCCGTGACCACCGCCCTCGACCTCACCGCCGCGTACCGCGATCACCTCCGCACCCTCGAGCAGCGCTACGCCCCGGCGCTGGCGAAGCTCGGGCTCGATCGTCTGGTCATCCACTCGGGCACCCCGAAGCCGCGCACCGTCTTCGACGACCAGTTCTGGGCGCTGCGCCCCACGCCGCACTTCCAGCACTGGCTCCCGCTCGCCGAGGCCGAGAGCGCGCTGGTGATCGAGCCGGGCAAGCGCCCGAAGCTCGTCTGGCACCGCAGCAACAGCATCTGGGAGCGGCCGCCGGCGCCGGAATGGATGGGGTGGGAGTCGTCCTTCGACGTCATCACCGTGGGCACCCCGGAAGACGTGAAGACGCACCTTCCGCCCGCTGGGCCGCGTACCGCCTTCCTCGGCGAGGACCTTCCGGCCGCGCGAACGTGGGGCTTCGATCTCGATCAGGTCGAGCGCGTCGCTCCGGTGCTCGATGAGCTGCGCATCCTCAAGACGCCGTACGAGATCGAGTGCCTCGCGCGGGCCAACCACCGCGCCATCCTCGGCCACGAGGCGCTGCGCAAGGCGTTCCTGGACGGCGGACAGCACAGCGAGCTGGAGCTCCACCTCGCCTTCCTCCAGGCGACCTCGCAGGACGATCCGGAGACGCCGTACAAGAACATCGTCGCCTACGGGCGCAACTCCGCCGTCCTCCACCACGTCAGCTACAACAAGGCGAAGGCCGGCGCGCCCGACGACGGCGTCCTCCTCGTCGACGCCGGCGCGACGTTCCACGGCTACAACTCGGACATCACCCGCACCTGGGTGAAGGGGCGCACCGAGGCGGAGACGCGCTTCGCCGCCATGGTCCACGGCCTCGACCAGCTGCAGCAGCGGCTGTGTGCCGAGACGGCCATCGGCATGCCGTACGAGGAGCTGCACGAGGCCTCGCACCGCTACGCCGCTGGCGTCCTGCGCGAGATCGGCGTGCTGCGCACGTCGGCCGACGAGGCGGTCACGCGCAAGCTGACCCGCGTGTTCTACCCGCACGGCCTCGGCCACGCGCTCGGCCTGCAGACGCACGACGTCGGCTGCGGAGCGACAGCGCCTCGCCCGGACAACCCGTTTCTCCGCAACACCACGGTCATCGCCGCCGACCAGTCGTTCACCATCGAGCCCGGCCTCTACTTCATCCCCGG
>JAMFST010001201.1 GCA_026225435.1 Labilithrix luteola | reverse complement strand
TACGACATCCATCCGCTCGCCTTTCGCCTGCCGATGGAGTGGCAGAAGGATATCCTTTCGTACATCGTGACGGCGGCGGCGTTCGCGGCGTGGCGGCTCCTCGGCGAGCGCCAGCAGGTGCAGCTGCGGACCTCCGAGCTGGCGACCGAGCTTCGCCAGGCGCAGCTCGCCGCCCTCTCCGCGCAGCTCCAGCCGCACTTCCTCTTCAACGCGCTCAACACGGTGTCCGCGCTCATGTACGAGGATCTGCCGCGCACCGATCGGCTCATCGCCGACCTCGGGGAGCTGCTACGCGCCGGACTCGATGCGGAGGCGTCGCCCTGCTGGAGCCTGGCGCACGAGCGCGATCATACCGCGCGCTACGTCGACGTGATGCTGGCGCGGCTGGGCGACCGGCTCGAGGTCGCGCTGGCGGTGGACAGCGACGCGCTCGGCGAGCAGCTTCCCCGCTTCACCCTGCTGCGGCTGGTGGAGAACGCCATCAAGCACAACGAGGACACCGCCGGGCGCACGCTGCACGTGCGGCTGGAGGGGCGGCTCGAGGCGGACACCTTGCGGCTGCGCGTCGAGGACGACGGGTGCGGCTTCGGCGGGGTGTCGTCGGGGGCGCGGTCGCGGTCGAGGAGCGGCACCGGCGTGGGGCTGGCCAACCTGCGTCGCAGCGTGAGCCTGCTGCACGGAGAGCGCGGGCGGGTCGAGCACGGCGACGTCGCGCCCCACGGCGCCTTCGTCGAGGTCCACCTTCCGCGGGTGGGCTCGTGACCGAGCCGCTGCGGGTCCTGGTGGTCGACGACGAGGCGCCGGCGCGCGCCAAGGTGAAGCGGCTGCTCGCCGCGGACGATCGCTTCACCCTCGCCGGCGAGGCGGCCGACGGCCTGCTGGCGCTCGAAGCGCTCGAGGAGCTGCGCCCCGATCTGCTCATCCTCGACGTGCAGATGCCCGGTCTCAGCGGCTTCGAGGTGCTCGAGGCGCTCGGGGCCGAGCTGTGTCCGCCGGTCATCTTCTCGACCGCCCACGACGCCTTCGCCCTGCGCGCCTTCGAGCACGCGGCGGTCGACTACCTGCTCAAGCCGTACGACGCCGAGCGCTTCCACCGCGCTCTCGAGCGCGCCCACGGCCGCTCGATGGCGCAGGCGCCCACGCCGGCGCCGATGGAGACGCTGCTGGCGGAGACCCGCAAGGCGCCGCTCACGCGCCTCTTGGTTCGTGCCGCCGACGGTGGCGGCGGCTGGGCGCCCGTCGCGCTCGACCAGGTGATCCGCCTCTCGGCCGAGAACAAGTACGTCCGGTTGTACACCGCCAGCGGCGAGCACCGCCTGCGCCAGCCGCTCGCCGAGCTCGAAGCCCGCCTCGATCCGCGGCAATTCTGCCGGGTGCATCGCGGGGAGATCGTGCGGCTGGCGGCGGTCACGCACGTCGAGCCGGCCTCGCACGGCGACGCGCTCCTCGTCCTCGAGAACGGCAACGCCGTCCTTCTCAGCCGCACCTACCGCGAGGCGTTCCTCGAGCGCTTCGGCGTCAGCGACCGGCGAGAGTGATCAGGTAGCGCTCGTGCTCGTGGGCCACGCCGGTCAGCGACACGGCGGCGAGCTTCGCCTTCACCCGGCTCACGCAGGCATTTCGCTGGCTGCGCGTGCCGGACGACGGCGGATCGGTGGTCATGCGCACCTGCAACGGGTTCTTCTTTCGCCGGAAGCTCACGTCGACCGCGTAGGTGGCGACGACCGCCTTGGTCGTGCTCGCGGCGCCGGCGGCTCCGGCGGGAAAGCACGCGCCCACGTCGGTGACGGCTTGCTGCACCGCCGCCTCGATGCTCGGCAGGCGATCGCAGGCGGCGGACGCCGTGCGCTTGGTCCCCTTGTCGTGGCACTCGGCGACCACCGGGCTCGAGCCCGGCATCGTCGCGCTGGTGGTGGGGAGCGCCGACACCGAGATCCCGCCGTCGTCTCCGCTGCTCCCGCCGTCGGCCGCCGCCAGGCCACCGAGCGCAGCCAGGGCTCCGCCGTCGAGGTTGTTCGCGTTGCTCGCCTCGTTCGACTGCGGCCGGCGCCACAGGTAGAGCGGGATGGCCACCAGCGAGAGCCCGAGCACCAGCGCCACGATCAGCTGAACACGCGCCGGCCGATCGTTCGGCGGCGGCGCATCCGGCGCACGACGCGACGACGGCGGTCCCGGATACGAGCCGAACGAGCCGGTCGGCCTGGGTTCTGCCGGAGGAAGGGAAGGCTCGGTCGATCGCGCCATGAGACTAGGCCCACATCAAGCGCGCTGACTTAGCTCGCCGCTCAGGGATCGATCAAGCCGCGTACATTCGTACCGGCCTCGAAACGCGCGATCGACGCCACGAGATCGAGCCCTTCCGGCAGCATGCCCGAGACCTGACCGACGACCTGCTCGACCAGGTTGCGCGCCTCGTCCGTGCCGGGCCCGACCATGGCCACCACGAAGCGAAGCGGACCGCTGCGCCCCGCCGTCACCGCGATGAGCGACAGCAGGAGCATGTCGGTCAGCTCGACGACGCGGATGGCGGCGCGGCGGAAGGCGAGCATCTCGAGGATGGTCGGCCGATCGGAGACCAGCCGGTTGGGACCGCGCAGCTCGTAGCGGGCGAGCGTCAGCGGCGCGTCGACCCACTCGGCGAAGCCCGCCTCGTCGTCGAGCGTCTTCACCAGCTGATCGCGCTGAAGCAGGCCCGAGAGCCCGTCGCGCTTGGCGAGGTAGGCCCGTGCCCGCTTGTGACCGGCCGACTCGCGCGCGAAGCTCACCAGCTTCAGGCGCAGCTCGCCGAGCTGCACCTCGCCGCCGTGCATCAGGTTGACGGTCTTCTTCCGCTCGTAGGTGTGATCGACGTAGGTGCCGTTGGTCGACCCCTGATCCTCGATCACCCACGACCCGTTCTGCCACTGCAGGGTCGCGTGCTGCCCGCTGGAGGTCGCTTCCGGCACCACCACGTCGTTGTCGGCGCGGCGCCCGATGGTCATGATCGGCAGGTCGAGCGCGATGATCTCGCCGACGTACTCGGGCGCGTTGGTCGCGAAGGTCACCAGCAGCCCCTGCTGCCCCGGCGCGAACGTGGACGTCGCGCTGCGCCCCGGCGGCGGCCCTGGATCGAGCCGCTCGCGCGCGACCTGCACCGGATTGGTCGTCAGGGTGGACGGGTTGAAGAAGCGCAGGTGACGCGCGCCGATGCGCTGCGCCGGATCGTCCACCAGGCAGCGGAAGATCTGCTTCGTCTCGTCGATCGACAGCCCGGCGGGCACGTCGAACATGATCTGCGCCCGCATCGGCTTCGCGCGCGGCTTGTAGCCGGGCTCCGGCACGCGGCAGGTCCACATCTCCCAGAGCGTCAGCCCCAGCGCGTAGACGTCGTCTTCCGGGCTCGCGCCGCCCGAGCGGATGCGCTCCGGCGCCATGTAGTTGGGCGTCCCGCCGTCGGGCGGAGAGCCCGGCCGCCGCAAGCTCGCCCGCGCGCGCTCCTTGGCGAAGCCGAAGTCGAGCACGATGGCCTTGCCGAACGACCCGTCCGGGTTCGTCGTCACCATCACGTTGCCCGGCTTCAGATCGCCGTGCACCAGCCCCTGCGCGTGGATCGCCGCGACGCCCGCCGACACCTCGCCCGCGATGCGCCGGAACTCGTCGCTCGTGTACCCGCCCTGGGCCTTCTTGCGGCGGATATGCGTGTGCAGCGTCTGCCCGGTGATGTGCTCCATCACCAGCATCGGCCCGTACATCGAGGGGGCGAGATCGTGCACACGGCACACGTTCGGGTGGCTCACCGAGCGCGCGTGGAGCAGCTCCTGCCGCAGCGCTTCGTCGTCGCCCGGCATGCGCGATTCCTCGCGGACGATCTTCAGCGCGACGGCTTGCTGCGTGGCGCGGTCGTACGCGAGAAACACCTCGCCCATGCCCCCCTTGCCGAGGCTCTGACGGATCTCGTAACGGTCGTTGAGGACCGTCCCGGTTCCGATCGGCGGCAGACTGGGGCGCGGCGGCTCGGTCATGAGGGGAGGCGGCTCGGAGGCTCAGCGTCACCTATCCCGGCGACCGTTGCAACAATCGTCGCATCTTGCTCTGCAGGAAGGTCGAGCGTCGGCTAGGCTCATTCGGTGCGCGCCACCCCTTCGGCCCCTCCTCCGTCCGGCTCCGGGTACTCGTCGCGCCAGCTCCTCCAGGAGCTCACCCACGTGGCCGATCGCCTGGGAATCAAGGTGCGTTTCGAGGCGCTCTCCCCCGGTGTGGACCTGGCCAGCAGCAGCAAGGGCGGCCTGTGCACCCTGCGCGGGGTCCGCTTGCTGGTCGTCGATTCTCGCCTCGGTGTCGAGGAGCAGGTCGGCGTGGTCGCCGAGGCGCTCGCCACCTGCAACCTCGAGTCGATGTACATGCCGCCGGCCGTCCGCGCCCGCGTCCGCCGTCGCAACGTCCCGGTCCGCCCGCTGCCGCGCCCGCTGGCCCGCGCTCGTCTGCGTTGACGCATTGCACAAAGGCGCGGTGACGCGCTCGTCGAAAAGTAGGCGCTAGTCGTTCTTTCCGCGCGAGAGCCACTTCGAGACGGCCTCGCGGAGCATCAGCGTCGGCAGCTCCATCGTCCGCTCCGGCTCTTCCCAGAGCGTCGCGATCCAGGCGCGCGTCGGCAGGATCAGCAGGATCATTCGCTGCCCGGTGACCTCCCGGGCGGCCGAATCGCCACGCATCACCGCCTCGATCTCGTCGAGTGTGTACTGCCCTTCCACGGTTCCCGGGCGGATCTCGCTCGCGAGCCATTCGGCGAGGAGATCGCTCATATCCAGGAAATCAAGACTGCCAGTTTTTCGTCTGTTACCTCAAGACGTTTCAGCACTTCCGTCAGATGCACGCCACGAAGAGCTGTCGCGCTTGGGCCGAACGAAGGGAGGCAAGCTCTTCCGCAAGCCTTCCCCGCTCACCTGACTTGCTCTCCCTGGCCGAGGCTGGGAAGATCGCCGTGTGAGCCCCTCCCCGTGCCCGCGATGAAACCCCCGATCGACGACGCGGCGACCGAGCCGGACGGCGTTCTGGCCGGCCCGGTCAACACCGAGGAGCGCAACATCGGTGCGCTCCTCGAGGGCCTCGACGAGCCGCAGCCTCCCCCGGCGCGCGCGTCCGGCAGCGATCTGCGCCCCCGCGCCCAGCTCGACACCGCGCTCCTTCCGGACGTCGACCGCCGCCAGCGCCGCAAGGGGGCCGTCATCGGCCTCGTCATCGGTCTCGCCGTCACCTTCGTGGCCGGCACCCTCGCCTTCCGCGGAATCTTCACCACCCCCAACGCCGACGCCGCAGCGACGATCAGCGCGGCGCCGACGGCTGCGCGGACGGCGAGTGCTGCGGGCGCTTCGAGCAACGCGGTCGTCGCCGCTCCCACCGGCACCTGGGCGAACACCTGGACCGCGCCCGTCGCGACGATCCCGGCCGTCGCCGCCTCCAGCCTCCCCTCCGTCCCCGCGACCGCTGCACCGCAGGCTGCCGGTGGGCCAAGTGGCGCCCCGGTCCCCGCGCCCGTCGCCAAGCGCCCCACCCGTCCCACGTCATCCTCGCCAGCGGAGCCGCGACGCGGCTATGGTCTCACCTCCGACGAGCCCTGAACGTGCGATGAGATCGACTGCCTTGTTTTTCGGCGCCGCGCTGTGCTGCGCCGCTGCCACCGTTGCTTCCCCTGCTTCCGCTCAGAGCGCTAATTTGGCGGAAGCCAAGAAGCGCATGACCGAGGCGAAGGCCTTGTATGGGAAGGGGGATTTTGAGCAGGCGCGGCTGAAGTATGTCGAGGCTTGTTCGATCGCGCGGACGGACAATTGCGTCAGGAGCCTGGCCGTCGCGGAGTTGGCGGCGGGGAGGCCGGCCGATGCGTACGTGCACTTTCAGGAAGTGCAGCGGGGGGCGGGCGCGGCGAGGTTGGACCCGCGGGCGAGTAGAGAGCTGAACGAGCTCGTGCAGGAGGCCTACGCCAAGTGCGGGCACGTCGAGGTGAGTGCGCCGGGGGGGACGTTGCTGGCGAT
>JAMFST010001200.1 GCA_026225435.1 Labilithrix luteola | reverse complement strand
CGGCACTCGCTTGAGCGCCTTGCTCCAGGGGATCTGCTGGAGGAACCGGTAGGTGTGGGTCACGTGCGAGCGGATCTCGTCGAACTCCGCCTCCGTGAGGCTGCCGCGCTTCACCGACAGGGCGCCACCGGTCAGGCGGTGGAGCGTCTGCATCTCGTTGTCGCCGGTGAAAGGCGGCTCGCCAGCGAGCGTGGTGTGCAGCACCGAGGCCAGCGCCCAGACGTCGGCGCGCCGGTCGGTCGTGCGCCCGGTCGCCTGCTCCGGCGCCATGTACATCACCTTCCCCTTGAGCATCCCGGCGCTCGTCTCCTGCGTCAGCCGGCCGATGGCCTTGGCGATGCCGAAGTCGATCACCTTGGGCGAGCCCTTGCTCGACAGCAGGATGTTCGAGGGGGACACGTCGCGGTGGACCACCCCGAGCGGCTGCCCGGACGAGTCGTGCAGCTCGTGCGCCGCGTGCAGCGCACCGGCGACGTCGGCGGAGATGCGCAGCGCGATGTTCAGCGGGAACCACTGCTGCGCGCGCGCGACCGTGCGCATAAGCTTGGCGAGCGAGTCGCCGTCGACCCACTCCATGACGATGTAGAGGATCCCGCGCTCCTCGCCGAGGTCGAGGATCTGCGCGACGAACGGGTGCGAGATGCCGGCGGCGATGCGCGCCTCGTCGAGGAACATCTGCTGGAAGCGCACGTCCTCGGCGAATTGCGGGAGGATCGTCTTGATGGCGAAGAGCTTCTGGAAGCCGTGCTTGCCGTGCAGCCGCGCGAGCCACACGGCCGCCATCCCGCCTTGCGCCAGCGGGCACAGGAGCTCGTAGCGATCGAGATGATCGCCCGCGCTGAGGCCCGTGCTCGCGCCGTCGCGAGCCGGGCCCCACGGGTGGGACTGCCCAGCGTTCACCCCCCTATGATCCCGGACGTTTCCCAAAGCGGCAAGGTCCAGGTGTCCGCCATGCTCCCGCTCTTTGCTTCCGGTCGCGTTTGCGTGCATGGTGGAACGCATGGGACAGGTCCGGCGACCCGACGCGCGGTGGCTGTCGCTGGTGCTCCTGGCGCTCGGCGCGGTAGGAATCGAAGCGTGCTCGGCCATCACCGGCCTGAGCAACGTCTCGCGCGATGACGCGGTAGAAACCGGCGATCCGGACGCTTCGCTCGGAGGCGACGCTGGCGGCGGGCTCGGCGGGACGCAGTACTCCGACGGCGGGATGGTCACGTTCGTGGACGGCGACACCCCTGTAAGCAATTGCACTCCCGACCCCACCTGGTGCGAGAACCGCTGCGGCGACGTCACCGACAACTGCAACGAGATCCGTCACTGCTCGAGCGACTGCGGGACGAACAACACCTGCGATCCGACGACGCACCAGTGCAGCTGCGTGGCCATCGCGAGCCTCTGCAGCAACAAGTGCGACGCGATCACCAACAACTGCGGAGCCTCGCAGGACTGTGGTGACTGCCCGTCGGACGGCGGCATCCCGCAGACCTGCACGAGCAACGCGTGCGGCTGCGTCCCGGACCCGGTGTCCACGACGTGTGGCGCCCAGCAATGCGGGACCGCCACGAACAACTGCAAGCAGACGGTTCTCTGCGGCGTGAACGGCGGCTGCGCCACCGCCGGCGACGTGTGCGAGTCGGGCGGTACCTGCTGCGCGCCGAATCCCAGCGTCTGCAATGGCGTGTGTGGCGGCGCGTCGGTCCCGAACGGCTGCGGTAACACCGCCTGTCCGGCGACCTGCCCGAGCGGTCAGGTGTGCACCGGCACGGCGTGCTGCACGCCCAACAACGACGCCTGCTCGGGGAAGAACTGCGGCACGGCGGTGAACAACTGCGGCCAGACGATCTCCTGCGGCGCCTGCACCGCCCCCTACGCATGCAACGGGAGCGGCGTCTGCTCCTGCACGCCGACCACGGCCTGCAGCGCCAGCACCTGCAACGCCACGACCGACGGCTGCGGAAATGCGCTCAACTGCGCCGGGTTCTGCGCCGACTACTGCCCCAACGGGGGCAGCTGCCTCGCCAGTGGCGTCTGCCACTGCATCGTGACCAACCCGTGCGACGAGCTCCGCGCGCAGGCGATTGCGCAGGGCCTCTCGCCCGACATGGCCATCTGCCCCGCGCCGGACTGATTCGGGGCTAGCGGCTCAGCGCGTGTGCGGCACCCACGGCACGTCGGCCACGCCGGCGTCGACGTTCGCCTTGCGCGCCAGCACGAAGAGCAGGTCGCTGAGGCGATTGAGGTAGATGACGAGGTCGCGACGCGGCGCCACGTCGGTGTCGCCGAGCGCCAGCAGCTCCCGCTCGGCGCGGCGGCAGACGGTGCGCGACATGTGGAGGGCCGCGGCCTGCGCGCTCCCGCCGGGGAGGACGAAGTTCTTCAGCGGTTCGACCGCGGCCTCGGCGTCGTCGATGGCCTTCTCGAGGCGCTCGGCGTCGGCGTCGCCGAGGAGCGGCATGCCGAGCTTGTCTTCCTTGCCGGGTACGGTCGCCAGCTCCGCGCCGAGCGTGAACAGGTCCACCTGCACCGCCGCGAGGACGGCGTCGGAGTCGGGGTGGACCTTCGTGGCGCGGGCGACACCGAGCGTCGCGTTCAGCTCGTCGACGGTGCCGTAGGCGGACACGCGCGCGGAGGATTTTTGCACCCGGCCGCCGCCGAAGAGCCCCGTGGTGCCGTCGTCGCCGGTTTTTGTGTAGAGCTTCATGGCGGGCGGAAGCTAGCAGAGAGTGGCTAGCTGCGGTGCACGGCCGCCTGCGTTCCCGCGGTCTGCGCCGACTGGTACTGGCTATAGAAGTCGAGGGCCTTGTCGATGTACTTCTGGGCGTCGTCCGCGTCGCTCTTCGCGTCGTCACTCGCACGCTTCGCGTGATCCGCCGCATGCTGTGCCGTCGTGATGCTGGCATCCGTACCGGCTTCCGATGCCGCGTAGAGACCGCTCGACAGCTTGGAGGTGGCGTCGAGAAGCTTGCTGCTTGCGTCCAGGTATTTCGAGGTCGTCGTCGCGGAGCCGTTGGTCATCGTGGCCACGCTGCCGAAGCTCGCCGCTGCCGACCCGATCTGAATCGCTCCGGAGACCCAGGCCCCCGCCATGAGCTCACTCGCCTTCTGATTCATCTGATCAATCTGCTGAGCGTCTTGGGCGTCTTCCGTTTTGTCGGCGGCTGCGCGGGCCGCGTCGTCGGCGTCCTTCTGCCCCTTGCCGATGTTGATCATGATGGCCGCGATGGCGGCGCCGGGGTCGCCGGACGATTCGTCCGGTGCAATCACGCTCGGAAGAAGGGACCCGTCGGACGAGTCGGTCGTGGCACCGCTCGTCGGGTCGCCACTGGCGGAGGTGATCGCCGCTGCGCTGGAATGCTGTGCTCTCTCGATGGACATGGCAGACTCCTGTTGTTCAAGCCTTGGAAAAACTGGAAAGTGCGACGCTGGTTGCGTCGCGGGTCTCGATGCATCCCTGGACAGTCGACTTCGCCT
>JAMFST010001199.1 GCA_026225435.1 Labilithrix luteola | reverse complement strand
GTGAGCGCCTGCGCGCGGCGGAAATCCCGGGTCCAGACGAAGCTCCGGTAGTAGCCGGCGAAGGTCAGATCGATGGGGTCGCCGCGGCCGTCCTCGGTGCCCCAGGTGCGCACCTTCGCGCGCCGCAACGCTCCGCGCAGCTCGGCGGGTGAGAGCACCACGTCGGCCTCCGTGTCGACGTACGAGTACGGCGAGAAGCGCACGCCGCGCGCCGGATCGGCGACCGCGGCGAGCGCGTTCATGTCCCTCGCTGCAAGCGCGGCGAGCACCGTGCGGGCGCGCTCGCGAAGGCGGACTTCGAGCTCGGGAGAGGGCGGAGGGCGCGACGCGTCGGCGGGATCCTCCTCCGGCGCGCCGACCGCCACTCCCACCGTTGCCAGCGCAGACGCGTCGGCGGGCTCCACGACCGGATCCGCCGCGCGCACCGACGACGCCGGCGCGGTCCGGCACGCGGCGAGGGCGAGGCAGATCATCCAGGCCAGAAGATGTCGCACGTCCGCCAACGCCCGGCACCGCGTCGGGCATTCCTCAGGAGAGTCGCCTAGTCCGCGCCTAGTCCCCGAACGACGCCAGCGCCGCCTCGGCGATCGCCTGTCCCCACTCCTGCACGAAGTGCCCGCCCTCGGGGATCACCAGCGCCGGGGGGCACCCCGGGAGCTTCGCCCGCAGCGCCTCCATCTTGTCCGGGTTGAAGACCGGATCCTTGGCGCCGTAGGCCATGAAGGTCTTGCCGCGGAACTCCTTCGACCAGTAGGCGAGCGCCTCCTTCGACTCGGCGACCCCCTCCATGTGCGGCTCGGTCATCACCAGCTGAGGGAAGCGGCGCACGCCGGCCTTGTAGGTGGCGTCGGGGAACGGCGCGTCGTAGGCGGCGATCTCGCGCTCGGTGAGGTCCGGCTTGCCGCGGCGAATCAGCTTCCCCGCGGCGAAGTCCGGGTTGCTGGCGACGTAGGTGCGCCAGGCGGCGAAGCTCTCGTTCACCGACTCGCCGACGGCAAAGTCGGTGTTCATGACGAGCAGCCGCTCGATGCGGGCGCGCGCGCCGCGGTCGACCGGCAAGGTGAGACCGAGCAGGCCGCCCCAGTCCTGCACGACCAGCGTGATGTGCGAAAGATCGAGCGCCTCGATCACGCGCAGCAGGTACTCGCGATGGAACGCGAAGGTGTACCGCGCGTCGTCCACCGGCTTGTCCGAGCGACCGAAGCCGAAGAAGTCCGGCGCCACCACCCGCGCCCCCGACGCGAGGAACGTGGGGATCATCTTTCGGTAAAGAAAGCTCCAGGTCGGCTCGCCGTGAAGGCAGAGGAAGGTGTGCGCCGCGTCCTTCGGCCCCTCGTCGATCACCGCGGCGCGCAGGCCGGGGAAGCCGGGCAGGTCCTCGAGGTAGCGCGGCGGATAGGGAAAATCGGGGATATCGGCGAAACGCTCGTCGGGAGTCCGCACGGCCTGGCCGTTGCCGCTGCTCGTCGTCGTCATGTCCGCGACGTTGCGATGATCAGACGGGGAGTCAAGTCGTGTCCCGACGACCTCCTGCGTCATCGACGTCGCAGCTCGACCCGAGTACCAATCGGAGGCCATGGCGAACCCGCTCCTGTCCGATCGCAACGTCGAGTTTCTCCTGCGCGAGGTGTTCGACACCGCCGGCCTGCTCGAGCTGCCGGCGTTCGCCGATCACACGCTCGAGGGCTGCGAAATGTACGTGCAAAATGCACGCAAATTCGCCCGCGAGAAGCTCTACCCGGCCTACAAGCCGATGGACGAGGCGCCCGCGCGGCTGGAGGGGGGCCAGGTGTACGTCCACCCGCTGATGCGCGAGCTCTACCCGCGCATGGTGGAGCTGGGCACCATCACGGCGACGCGGCCGGCGAGCGTGGGCGGCGCGGGCTTGCCCATCTTCGTGGCCACCCTCGCCAACTCGTATCTCATGGCGGCGAACCTGAGCGCGTACGGCTTCTTCGGGCTCACCACCGGCGCGGGGCGACTGCTCGAGTCGTTCGGCTCGCCGGAGCTGCAGCAGCGCTACATGGCCCGGATGTACAGCGGCGAGTGGACCGGCTCGATGGCGCTCACCGAGCCCCACGCCGGCAGCAGCCTCACCGACGTGAAGACCACGGCGAAGGAGACGGAAGCGGGGCACTACCTGGTGCGTGGGTCGAAGATCTTCATCTCCGGCGGCGACCACGACATGACCGACAACGTGGTGCACCTCACGCTGGCGCGCATCGAAGGGGCGCCGCCGGGCATCAAGGGGGTCTCGCTCTTCGCCATCCCCAAGAAGCGCTTCGTCGACGCGGCGGCCGGCGCGGGCGCGCTCGTTCCCAACGACGTGCAGGTGGCGGGGCTGATCCACAAGATCGGCTGGCGCGGCCTCCCCAGCCTGGCGCTCAACTTCGGCGAGGAGAACGACTGCCACGGCTGGCTCGTCGGCGAGCCGCACCGGGGCATCTCCTACATGTTCCAGCTGATGAACGAGGCGCGCATCATGGTCGGCCTCAACGGCGTGTCGACCGCGTCCGTCGCGTACCAGGAGTCGCTCGAATACGCGCGCACCCGGCCGCAGGGGCGCCCGCTCACGGCGAAGAACCCCGACGCGCCGCAGGTGCCGATCATCGAGCACGCCGACGTGCGGCGCATGCTGCTGCGGCAGAAGGCGATCGTGGAGGGCGGCCTCTGCCTGGTGGCGACGGCGGCGCGCTTCAACGACGTGGCCGAGCACGGCGCGACCAAGGAGGAGGGTGCCGACGCCTTCGCCTTGCTCGACGTGCTGACGCCGATCGTGAAATCGTTCCCCGCGGATTATGTGTTCGTTTGATAGTCGTTTTGGGTTATTTTG
>JAMFST010001198.1 GCA_026225435.1 Labilithrix luteola | reverse complement strand
TGGCGCGAGCCGGGCTCGGGGACGCGCGCCGTGGTGGAGCGAGCGCTGCGCTCGGCCGGCATCCGCCGCAAGATGCAGCCGCTCGACGTGGAGCTCGGCTCGAACGAGGCGATCCTGGGGTGCGCGGCCGAGGGGCTGGGTGTCGCCTTCGCCTCGCGCTGGACGCTGGCACCGTACGTTTCTACGGGCCGGCTGGTGGTGCTGAGCGCGGCGGCGGAGCTCACCGTGCGCCGCGCGTTCCGCTGGGCGCTTCCGGCGGGCGCTCTCCACGGGATCGGCGCGCAGTTCTACGCCTTCGCGCAGCGCAATCCGCCGACGGCACCCTGAGCTATCGCTAGGAGCTCACGCGGTCAGTGCTGCGAGCCAGCGCCGCGACCGCGTCGCCTTCGTAGTCCTTGCGCAGCTCGGCGAGCTTGGCGGTGACGCCGCCGTGAGCGTCGCTGCCGAGCACCAGGCGATGCGCCTCTCCGCCGCCGTGGACCGCGGCGTAGATCGCCTCGGCGGCGCGCGCCGGGTCGCCTCCGCCGGAGCTGTCGCCCAGGCCGACCACGAGATCGCGGAAGGCGCCGGAGGTCGCGGCGTAGGCCGGATTCCGCTCCTTGGCGAAGAAGCTCCGCGCGACGTTGCCGGTGCGAAAGCCCCCTGGCTCGACGAGCAAGACGCGCAGACCGAGCGGCTCCACCTCGTGCCACAGCGACTCGGTCAACGCGCCGAGCGCGAACTTGCTCGCCGAGTAGTAACCGAGGCCGGGACGCGCGACGAAGCCGGCGACCGAGGAGACGTTGACGATGCTCCCTCGTCCCCGCGCGCGCATCCCCGGAAGCACGGCGCGGATCATCGCCGCCGGGCCGAAGAAGTTGATGTCGAACTGGCGCCGGACGTCGCCGTCGTCCCCCTCCTCGACGGCGCCGATGTAACCGACGCCGGCATTGTTCACCAGCACGTCGACTCCGCCGAGCCGCGCCTCCGCGTCGGCGACCACGGCGGCCACCTGCGACGCATCGGTGACGTCCAGCGCCGCCACGTGCGCCCGCTCGGGATAGCGGCTCGCGAGCTCGTCCATCGGCGCGGTGGTGCGCGCGGTCAGCAACACCCGGTCGCCGTGCTCCAGCACGGCGCGAGCGAGCGCGTATCCGAGGCCGCTGGAGGCGCCGGTGATCAGCCAGAGAGAAGAAGTCTTGGTGGTCGTCGTCATGGCGCGCCAAGCTGGGATTCGCTCGAATTCGCGTCAATGAGGCACGTTCGCGCTACCAAGTAACGACGGAGATACCTGCATGGCCGACGACGATACGCGCGCGACGGAGCTCGACAGCCTGGTGTTCGAGCAGCTCTCGGACAAATGGACACTCATCGTGCTCCACGCCTTCTGCGGCGGACCAGGGGACGAGACGGTGCACCGCGTGCGCTTCAACGCCATCAAGCGAGCGACCGCGGGGATCTCGCAGAAGACGCTCACCTCCTGCCTGCGCCGGCTCGAACGCAACGGCATCCTCCGGCGGGAGATCCTTCCCGGCTCGCCCCCGGGCGTCGCCTACTCGATCACCACGCTGGGCCTCTCGCTGGCCGAGCCGATGACGGCGATGCGCCGCTGGGCAGCCGCGCACCTCGACGACGTCCGCGAGGCGCGCGCTGCGTTCGACGACGCTCAGACCCCGCGAACCGCCGCGGCGACCTGATCGGACAGCTGCCCGAGCAGATCGCTCATCGCGCGGACCATCCCGCTGGTCGATCCCCCCTGTGGGTTGACCGACAGGCGAACCACCCGCGCGCCGGTGGCCGCGTGGCTGGTGCCGCGCTCGATGGCCAGCTGCGCCACCAGCTGCACGGTGCCGTCGCCGTCCATCTCGAACTTCTGGATGTCGATCTCCACCGTCGCGTCGGCGTCGGCGGTGATGGCTCCGTCCTCGGTGAAGACGTTCACGCCCCCGAGACGCTGCGACAGGTCCTGCGCCACCACGCGTCCGATCATCACGTTGAGCGGCTCGCCCCAGCGCTCGTTGGCGGCGACGCCGAGGCGGTAGTCGACCAGCCGGCGGACGATCTCCGGGCGATCGAGGTAGCCGGCGAGACCGGGGCGACGCAGCTGGATCGACTTCACGCCCGCCGGCGGCTGCCCTGCCGCCTGCCCCGCCGATGGCGAGAGCGCGTAGTAGTTCGGCTCGGGGGACGAGCCGCAACCGGCGATGACCAGCACGCCGGCGGCGACGGCGTACGACAGCAAGGTGAGTCGGTTCACTTCTCTCCTCCCGAGCGGCCGCGGATGAGCGCCTCAGGGTGGCGATCGAGGTAATCGGCGAGCACTCGTACGTTGCGCATGGCGTCGTTCATCTGGTTGGTCAGCCGCTCCAGGCCGTGTTGAAACTGCGAGTTCTGCCCGTAGCCCTGGTCACCCAGCGCCCCGTTCGCCTTGTCCATCGCCCCCTGCGCCGACGCCATGATGCCCGGAAGCTGCGCCAGCGCCGGCGTCGCCTTCTGGTCCACCTGGTTGGCGAGGTGGTTGAAGCTCTTGGTCATCGCGTCGATGTTGTTGCCGATGTCCTCGAAGGGGATCTTGTTCACCTTCGTGGCCACGTCGCTCAGCTGCGCGGTCAGGTTGTCCACGCCGCCGCCCTGGCTGGGGAGGACCGTCGCGTCGCCCTCCTTCTGCAGCGAGATCTGCGTCTTGCTGCCGTCGTTCGATTTGTACACCAGCGACAGATCCTTGGCGCCGGTGAGCAGGCTGCTCGACTCGAGGACGACGTGCACGCTGGCGTCGACGAAGGGCATCTTCTGCGCGTTGGCCACGGCGGCGTTGGTCGGCTCGGTCTTGCTGAGGATGCGCTCGGGCTGCAGATCGAAGGCGACGCGGGCCACCATCTGCTTCTTGTCCTCGTCGTAGACCAGCTTCACGTCGGTGACGCTGCCGATCTGGACGCCGAACAGCTGCACCGGCGCGCCGTTGGAGAGCCCCTGCACCGAGGTCTCGAAGTACGTCACGTAGTGGATGTTGACTTGATAGAACGCCGAGTCGGCCTTCGCCTTGTCCTCGAAGAGGTGGAACTGGGCGTTGTCCTCGGCCGGCGGATCTTGCTCGTTGATGCGCGGCGTCTCGAAGGCGAGGCCGCCGGAGATGACCGACTGGATCGACTCGAGCTCGACGTGCATGCCCTCCGAGCCCATGACGATGGAGATGCCCGAGGCGTTCCAGAAGCGCGTCTGCGGGTGGACGAACTTGTCGTAAGGCGCGCGCACGAAGACGCGCAGGCTGACCGGGCCGAGACCGTCACCGAGATCGTAGCTGAGGAGCTCCCCGACCTCGACGTCGCGGTAGTAGACCGGCGCGCCGGAGCTGAGGGAGCCGAGCTTGTCCGCCTTGATGAGGAACACGTGCCCCGGCTCGTCGGAGGTGCGCCCCGGCGGCTGCTCGAGACCGGTGAAGTGCGTCTCCTTCTTGCCGCCGGGCGCGCCGGGATCGACCTCGATGTACGCGCCGGAGACGAGGGTCTCGATGCCGCTGATGTTGCCAGCGGAGAAGCGCGGGCGGACCACCCAGAAGCGGGCGTGGTCGGTCATGATGTCCTTGGCCGTGGCGTCCATCTGGATCTTCACGGTGACGTGGCTCATGTCCCTGGCGAGCTCGATGTCCTCGACGGTGCCGAGGCCGACCGCCTTGTGCTTCACCAGCGTCTGGTCGACCTGGAGGCCGTCCGCGCCGGAGAACGTGACGGTGATGGTCGGGCCGTGCTTCGCGTAGTTGATGTACGCGAGGTAGACGACGAGCGCGCCCGCCACGATCGGGATCAACCAGATCCAGGAGAACTTCCCGTGCGGCTTGAGGTGCGCGTTCCCCACGTCCGGATGATCGGGGCTCGCCGGGCGGTCGGGCGTACCGGGGTGGTCGCGACCGTCACGAGCCCCTTCCCCACGAGGAGGCGGGCGCACGCCGCTCGTCCCCTCGGTCGCTGACGGGTGCACGTCCTGAGTCTGGGACTGGCTCTGCGACTGGGAGTCGTTCGCTTGAAACTTCACGTGGATTCCGCCTTCCGTACTGCAGTGATCACTCGGTCGTCGCGCGCGGCCCGTTCTTCCGCGGCGTCCCACATCAAGCGGGGGTCGAACATGTCGGTGGCGACCATGGTGATGAGCACCACGCCGCAGAAGGCCATCGCGCCCATGCCGGGCAGGACGGTCGAGAGAAAGCCGAGACGCACCACGCCCACCAGCGTCGCCAGCATGAAGATGTCGATCATCGACCAGCGGCCGATGGCGTGGACGAAGCGATACAGCTTGGCGCGGTGCTTCAGGTGGTAGTCGGACTTGCGATGCGTCAGCACCAGCATCATCACCATCGAGACGAGCTTGATCATCGGGACCACGACGCTCGCCAGCAGCACCAGGCCGGCCAGCGGGTAGAGGTGCGCCTCGGCCAGCTCGACGACGCCGTTCATGATGGTGGTGGGGCCGCCCTTGCCGAGGCGCAGCACCGTCATGACCGGGAGCACGTTGGCCGGGATGTACAGGAGGGTCGCGCCGATGAGCAGCGCCCAGGTGCGCCCCAGGCTGCCGCGCTTGCGGAAGTGGAGGTGGTGACCGCAGCGGCGGCACGACTCGCCGTCGCGGGCGCGACTGACGAGGTAACAGGCGTGGCAACCGAGGATGTGGTGCCAGCCTTCGGCCTCCTCGGTCTGCATGTCCTTACGGCTGAGCCGTGCCCCTTTTGCCTGGAGCGTGCGCCAGATCGCCTCACGGTCGAGCGTCGCGTCGATGGCGACGAGCAGGAGCATCACCCCGAACAGAGCGATGATGCACGGCCCGACGCTGACCGCGGCCATGGCCCGGAGGCGCGTGTAGGCGATGAAGGCGCCGAGGAGAAAGACCTCGACCATCGCCCACGGAGAAACGAAGCCGTACCAGCCGTAGATCCAGGGGAGGAACTTCGACGGACGCGGGGACATCATCCCCCAGAGCACCATCAGGAGCAGGGTGATCTTCAACGCCGGCATGGCGATGAGGGTCATGAAGACGACGACGGCGAGAGCCGCCATCCCGCGCTGTCCCAGCTCTTTCGGGCCAGTGAAGAGGGTCGACGTGGTGTAGCGCCCGAGGACGTGCAGGTCGACGAACGGGGAGATGAGCGCGAAGGTGAAGAGGAGCGCGGCCACCGTCACGCAAGCGCGGGCGATGGGGATCCCCTTCACGTTCGCTCGGCGCAGGATGGCGTCGCAGCGACCGCAGACGGCCACCTCGCCGTCGGGCAGATCGGGCACCTGCTGCACGAGGCCGCAGTCGTGGCACTCCCGGTACGTGGAGAGATCATCGTGCTGCCGCCGCCGGATGCGCATTCGGAGACCAGAAAAGCACGGTTCGCGCCAGAGCGAGCGAGACCGGTGCGAACGGCCTGACACGGGGGACGTGACGCACTCTGTCTTCGAGGCGGCACGCGCCGCCTCGCCCCGACCGGCGGAGCCGGGTCGGGGCCCCCCGCCACGCGGTGGCGCCGCGACGCGGGGCGATACCGCCACAAAGGGCGCCCAGGTCGCCGCCGCCGCCGAAGCCAAGGGAGGGGGCCTGTCCG
>JAMFST010001197.1 GCA_026225435.1 Labilithrix luteola | reverse complement strand
TGTCGCTCCCGCCGGCGCGCGAGGCGATCCTCACGAAGGAGACCGCCGCCCTGGCGCGCGACCGCGTGCAGCAGCTGGCCGACATGGTCGATCTGCCGACCACCCGCGCCCGCGCTCTCGCCGACGACGTCACCAACGGGCGCGCCTTCTTCGGCGCCGAGGGCTTCCTCCCGGCCTACTACGACTCGCTCGAGTCGCTCCTCGGCTACGTCGGCGACGATGCGCTGGTGGTGCTCGATGACCCGGCCGCGGTCACCCGCGAGGTGCGCGCCGAGCTGACCCGCGCGGCCGACGACGTGGTCGCCAAGGCGAAGGAAGCGCACTTCCTCCCGTCGACGTTCTACCTGTCGGAGGACGAGGCGGCGGCGATCCTCGGTCGCCTCGGCGTCGTTTCGCTCCACCGCACGCTCATCGTCGGTGGCGGCAGCGCGGCCGAGGCCGAGGAAGGCGCGCTCGCTCGCTTCGAGACGGCGAGCGGAGGGCGCGCCACCGCGCTCGACGTCGCCAGCAGCGATCAGCAGGACCTGACCCGCGCGGTGAAGGCGGCGCGCGGCTCGAAGGGGAAGACCGCCACCCTCGCGCCGCTGGTCCGCCGCATCCGTCACTGGCGCGACCACGGCCTCAAGGTCTTCGTCACCGCGCGCGCCCAGACGCAGGCCGAGCGCCTCGCCGGCCTGCTCCGCCACCAGGGCGTCACCACCCGCACCCGCCTCGGCACCTTCGATCCCGCGCTCCTCGCCGAGCCGGCGGGCGAGGAGGAGGTCACCCTCGTCACCGGCGGCCTCACCCGCGGCGTGGTGCTCCCCGCCGACGGCCTGGTGCTCGTCACCGAGGAAGAGGTCTTCGGCGGCCGCGCCCACCGCAAGCGCGAGAAGAAGGCGACCGACGTCGCCCGCCCCTTCCTCGAAGATCTCCGCTCGCTCGCCATCGGGGACTACGTGGTCCACGCCGAGCACGGCATCGGCCGCTACATGGGCCTGGTCCACAAGGACGTCGGCGGCCTCACCGTCGATCTCCTGTCGGTCGAGTACGGCAACGGCGACAAGCTGTACCTCCCGGTCTACCGCCTGAACCAGGTACAGAAGTACAGCGGCGGCGAGCACGCCGAGCCGAAGCTCGATCGCCTGGGCGGCAGCACCTTCGCCGCCAAGAAGAGCAAGGTGAAGAAGGCCGTCCGCCAGATGGCCGACGAGCTGCTCCGCCTCTACGCCGAGCGCCAGGCGCAGCCGGGGCACGCCCTCGACCCGGCCAACGACGACTACCGCGCCTTCGAGGCGACCTTCCCCTTCGAGGAGACGCCCGACCAGCAACGGGCCATCGAGGAGGTGAACAAGGATCTCGAGGCGGCGCGTCCGATGGATCGCCTGGTCTGCGGCGACGTCGGCTTCGGCAAGACCGAGGTGGCCATCCGCGCCGCCTTCCGCGTCGCCATGGCCGGCAAGCAGGTGGCGCTCCTCTGCCCGACCACCGTGCTCGCCCAGCAGCACTTCCGCGTGCTCGAGGCGCGCATGCGCGACTACCCCATCTCGCTGCGCGCGATGAGCCGCTTCCAGACGAACAAGGAGCTCACCGAGACGCTCGGGCTGATCAAGGACGGCAAGGTGGAGATCGTGGTCGGCACCCATCGCCTCCTCTCCAAGGACCTGCACTTCAAGGACCTCGGCCTCCTCATCGTCGACGAGGAGCAGCGCTTCGGCGTCGCCCACAAGGAGCGCATCAAGCAGCTGCGCGCCCAGGTGGACGTGCTCACCCTCACCGCCACCCCCATCCCGCGAACCTTGCAGATGGCGGTCAGCGGGCTGCGCGATCTCTCCCTCATCACCACCCCGCCGGTCGACCGCCGCGCGGTGCGCACGGTGGTCACCCGCTTCGACGAGCAGGTGCTCAAGGAGGCGGTCGGCCGCGAGCTCTCGCGCGGCGGGCAGGTCTTCTACGTCTACAACCGCATCGAGGGGATCTACGAGAAGGCGCA
>JAMFST010001196.1 GCA_026225435.1 Labilithrix luteola | reverse complement strand
TGGCCCAGCCTGGCGACCCTCGAGCGGCGCTACATCGACCGCGTGCTCGGGCGCACCGGGAACAACAAGACGCGCGCGGCGGAGGTCCTCGGGATCGACCGGCGCACCTTGAACCGCATGTTCGCCCGCGAGCGCGCGGCGGCGTCGGGCGGTGGCGACGGGGCGGTGGAAGCCGAGCTCGCGCGCCTCGAAGCCGAAGACGACTGACGTTCTTGTGGCGGCGGGAGCGCGGGGGCTCTATCTCCCGCGCTCATGACCGAGCTGCTCGGGACGGTGCGGGGGCAGGAGACGGCGGTGGGCACCTTGCGCCGCGCGCTCGCCGTCGGGAAGGTGCATCACGCCTACCTGTTCGACGGGCCGGACGGCGTTGGCAAGGAGCTGGCGGCCATCGGCCTGGCGCAGGCACTGCTCTGCGAGCGGCGGGCGGAGGATAGCGATCACGCCTGCGGGGTGTGCAGCGCCTGCGAGCGGGTGACGCGCGGGCAGGCTGGCGAGACCGGCGCGCGCTCGCTGCACCCCGATCTCGTGCTGCTCGAGCGCGGGCTCTACGAGCCGGGGATGATCGGGCGGCGCACCCCGGAGACACAGGACCTGTCGATCGACCAGGTGCGCACGCTGGTGCTGGCGCGCGCCGCCTTCTCTCCCCACGAGGGGAAGGCGAAGGTGTTCGTGCTGCGGCGGGCGGAGGAGCTGAGCGTGAGCGCGGCCAACGCGCTGCTCAAGACGCTGGAGGAGCCAGGGCAGCGGACGCACTTCATCCTCCTGAGCGCGCAGGCCGACAGCTTGCTGGCGACCATCCGCTCGCGCACGCAGCGGGTGCGCTTCGGCGCGCTCGGACCGGCGGTGGTGACCGAGCTGCTGGTGGCGCGCGGGGTCGACCCGGCGATGGCGGCGGAGACCACCGAGCTCGCCGGCGGGAGCATGAAGACGGCGCTCGCCCGGGCCGGCACCGACGAGGGGGCGGAGCTCGATCGCAAGTTCGTCGAGCGGGCGCGCGCGGCGCTGACGGGGGCGGACGCCTCGGGCGGCTTCGAGCTGGCCGAGGAGGGGAAGAAGAACAAGGCGGAGCTCTGGCCGCGGCTGGAGGCGCTCGCTGCGTCCTTCGCGCTCGAAGCGCGCGCCGCCGCGGGTCAGGCCGGTCCGGCGGCCGAGCGAGCGGTGAACCGGTACCGTCTGACCCAGGACGCCATGCGCCAGCTCGACGCCAACGGCTCCCCGCAGCTGGTCATCGAGGCGATGTTCCTCAAGCTGCGTTGATTCGCTACCCCGCGCACGCGCGCCGTCACTCCTCGAGGGTCGACGCGCCCGAGGGGATGACCTCGTACATTCCTGCATCGAGCGAGGTGCCGCGCCAGGCGCGCAGGTTGCCCTCGTGGATGATGAGGAGCAGCTGGTCGGCGCCGCTGGAGGCGTACTCCGCCACGACCGCGCTCTCGCCCAGATCCGGGGCGCCGCTGCCGCGACGTTCGATGGCGAGCGGCAGGCGACGACGGCGCTCGAAGCGGGTCTCGCCGTGCTCGAGCGAGGTCGGCGGATCGGTGAAGTGCGGCAGCTCGTCGCTCCCGAGCGCCTGCATCCACCAGAGCGGCGCGGAGGCGGCGGCGCGGGCATAGACGGCGACGTCGGCGCCGGCCTCGGGGGCGATGAAGAGCGCGGAGACAGGCGCGTCCTCGGAGAAGACGCAGGCGCCGGCGAGCCAGGCTTCCCCGCCCCCGCTGCGCATGACGACGTCGCCGAGGCGGCAAGGGAAGCCGACGAAGAGGTCGCGCTCGGGCGCCGGCTTGACCGGCTTGGCTGCCTTCGACGGCCTGGCCGGATCGCCGAGCTCGTCGCCGCCGCTGGTCTCGCCCAGCGCCCCGTCGCGGTCCGCCTTCGACGGGCGGGCTCCGCGCGAGATGTACCGCCCGAGAAGCAGACCGCCGGCCAGGCAGATCGAGGTCAGCAGGAGCATCAGGCGTGCGCTCCGGCGGCGACCTCGGCGGCACGCCCGGCGAAGGCGGCGTGGAAGGCGCGCGCACGGGCGGTGACCGCCTCGCTGGAGACGCAGTACAGACCGGAGGTGACCGCCGCGCTCGAAGCGTAGGCGGCGACCTCGTGGGCGCGCTCGAGCGAGATTCCGCCGATGGCCACCAGCGGGATCCCCGCCGAGCGAGCGAGCGCCGCGGCGGCGCGGAGCCCTTCGATCCCGACGACCGGATCGCAGCGCAGCTTGGACTGCGTCTCGTACACCGGGCCGAAGGCGACGTAGCGCGGGCGAGCGTCGAGGGCGCGCGCGAGCTGCTCGAGGTTGTGCGTCGACACGCCGACACCGAGCGACGGCGCGATGCTGCGCACGCGGTCGATGGGCATGTCGTCCTGGCCGACGTGCACCACGTCGCAGCCGCCGAGCACGGCGAGCTCGGGGCGGTCGTTGGCGACCAACGGGCAGCCGGCGACGCGGCACATCGGGCTGAGCATCCGCAGCAGGCTGAGGATCTCGCGCGCCGGGAGCCCCTTGGCGCGCAGCTGCAGCGCGGCCGGCCGAGCGCGGAGGATGTCCCGGGCATGCACCAGCGGATCGATGCCGAGCGTGGCGAGCGTGGCGGTATCGAGGATGGCGTAGAGCCCGTGCATGACCTGTCGCCCGGTACTTGTCCGAGCGATCGTCGTCAATGATCGTCGGACGTTGGCGGCGTCGATCCCGCCGACACATTCCGGACATCTTCACCTGCGGCCACGCGCACCACGCTCGTGCCCGGTGCGAGGCGCACGCGCGGTGGCATCGGCTCCCCCTCCGGAGCCTCGCCCTTCACCAGCAGCGACGGGTCGAAGCGGAGTCGGTCGAAGCGGAAGAGCGCGTCCCAGGCGACGCTCGCCGGCCCGGCATCGCGCTCCATCTGTGCCACGCGCACCCGCCGCGCGAGCAGGCCGGGCTCCCCCGCGACGTCGGCCACCTCGACGTGCCCGCAGACGAACGCCTCGCGCTGCCCCTTGCTGTCGAGCGCGTCGGACACCACCCGCACCTCGCGCGCGGGCGCCGGCTTCTCCGCCCGCCGCTCCAGCACCAGCGGCGCAAACCCGAGCCCCTGCCAGCGCAACCCTGCCGCCTTCGCCACCGGCTCGAGCCACTCGGGCAGATCGATCGGCAGATCTTCGTGGCACCACTCGCGCTCGTTCCACAGCGCCGGACAGGGCTCGTCGTGCAGGCACGGGTAGACCACGTGCGCCTCGGGGTGCGCCGCCAGCAGGTCATCGCGCACCGCGTGCAGGTGCCGGGTGCGCTCGCGCAGCGCCGGCTCCACGACCACCAGGAGCCCCTCGGGGGCGAGCGCGCGCATCCAGCCGGCGAGCCGCTCGGCGTGAGCAGCCACCCGCTCCTCCGGCTCGAGCTTCCGATCGAGCTCGCTCAGCACCTGCCCGGCGAGGATCACGTCGTAGGTCTTGCCGCCGAAGTCGGGGCGGAAGGTGGAGACGTCGAAGGTGTTCTTGCCGGCGAAGTCCATGCGGATGCCGGGAGCGACGCCTTGCTCGTGCGCGCGCTCGGCCAGCGCCGAGGCCAGCTGCAGTGTCGCCATGTCGCGCTCGATCCAGGTGCACTGCAGGTGCACCGGCGCGAGCAGCCGCGCCAGCCCCCAGGTACTCGCGCCGAGACCGCAGCCGAGGTCGAGCACGCGCAGCGGACGGTCCTTGGGCAGGCGCAGCCGACCGCTGGCCACCACCTCGCGCAGCGCCGCCGCCGACTTGGGCACGTCGCGGGGGAAGGAGAACAGCAGCCGCGCCGCGAGCGCATCGGGGCCGCTCGCCTCCACCGAGCGCTTCTCCGTCGAATTGTACAACGCGGAGAGCTGCGCCACCGCCGCACCGAGCCGCGCGACGTCCTTGGTCGTGGGCCAGCTGCGCGCGCGGGCGAGATCATCGAGCAAGGTGTGGAAGGCCGCCTCGAGCGGACGGATGGGGGCGAGCTCCGCGGCTCGGTTGCGCCCGGACAGGCGAAGGCGCTTCTTCGGCTTCATGTGGCCAGGTGAGCTACCACACGGGCGATGCAAGTCGCTCCGAAGGTGGCGCAGGTGGCCGTCGGCGCGGTGGTCTTCCATGACCACGATCGCCCGCGCGTGCTCCTGGTGAAGCGCGGCCACCCTCCCCTCGCCGGTACCTGGAGCCTGCCGGGCGGGAAAGTGGAGCCGGGGGAATCGCTCGCCGACGCCATCGTCCGCGAGGTCCGCGAGGAGACGGGGCTCACGGTCGCGGTGGTCGGCGAGCTCGAGACGGTGTGCCTCGCCGGGGAGGGCTTCGAGTACGTCATCCACGAGATCCGCTGCCGGTGGACCGCGGAGACGGAGCGCTACGCCGCCGGCAGCGACGCCGCCGCCGTGGTCTGGGCCGACCTGTCCGACCTCGCTCCGTACCGCCTCACGGACGCCGTCCTCGGTGTCCTCGGTCGTGCTAAAAGCGCCGGAATGAAAAGCGGCGTGTGTTCCAAGTGTCAGCACAAGGAGATCCTGTTCGTCCCCCAGATCGCCGACCGCGATGACGAGGACACCATCCGCCCGCTCTCGGTCCGCGTCGTCCACTTCGACTGGAAGGACGACATCGAGGACGGCATCATGCAGGCGTACATCTGTACGAACTGCGGGTACACCGAGCTGTTCACCTCGCAGCCCGGCAAGATCGACGTCAGCAAGATCCCTGGCGCCAAGCTGATCAAGGGCGAGTGAGGCCCTTCGCGCTCACCTTCGCCGCGCTGCTGTCGCTCGGCGGAGCCGCCTGCACCAACGTCGCCCCGCCGCGCTCCCCCATCCCGGACGCCGCCGGCGCGCTCGGTCGCCTGCACAGCGCGGCCGAGCGGTGCACCGGCGTGCAGGCGAGCGCCAAGGTCGACTACTTCGGGGACGAGGGGCGCGGCCGCGGCGACGTCTGGCTCTTCGCCTCGTGGCCGGCGCGCTTGCGAATGGACGTCATCAGCCCGTTCGGGGTCAACCTGGCCACGCTCACCAGCGACGGCTCGCGCTTCGGCATGGCCGATCTGCGCTCGAAGACGTTCTACGTCGGCGAGCCCAAGGCCTGCGCCATCGGCCAGTTCACCCAGGTGCCGATCCCGGCGCACGCGCTGGTGTCGCTGCTCCGCGGGCAGGCGCCGATCCTCCAGCACGCCGCCGAGACGGCGACCATCGAGTGGGACCGGCACGGCTACTACGTGGTCAAGCTCTCCGGCGCCGACGACACCCACGAGGAGCTGCACCTCGAGCCGCAGCCGGACGATCTGGCCAAGCCGTGGACCGAGCAGCGCGTGCGCATCGTCGGCGTGGTGGTCCGCCAGCACGACGACGTCCTCTACGACGCGGAGATGAGCGACTTCTCCACCGCGCCGATGGCAGCCCCGCGCGTGGACCCGGACGGGCTCGACGCACCGACCCCACCGAGCGGCCCCAACTGCACCGCCGAGCTGCCGCGCAAGATCCACGTGCGCGTCCCCTCGCGCGGGCAGGACATGCAGCTCCGCTTCGAGAAGGTCACCTGGAACCCGCCGCTCCCCGCCGGCACCTTCGCGCAGGCGGTCCCCCAGGGCAGCCACGTGGTGCCGGTGGAATGCCGCTGAGCGAGCTGCCCGGCGCTCGCTAGCGGCCGAGCTCCTCGACGACCGTTCCGGCGATCTCCTGCGCGCGGGAGAGCTGGTCGGCGGGGAGCGAGATCGCGCCGACCACCGGGTGGCCGCCGCCGCCGTAGCGCTCGCAGATGGCCGCGATGTCGTGCTTGCGCTCCTGGTGGCTCCACGGGTTGTAGCCGATGGAGATCTTGATCTTGCTGGTCGAGCGGGTGACCAGCACCGAGTAGGCGCTCTCGGGATAGAGCGCGTAGGTGACGAATTTGCCCGCCACCTCCAGCAGCTGGTCCGTGAGGTCGACGAGCACGACCGGCCCCTTCACCAACGCGCGGTCCTTCACGCGGGCGACGAAGCCGTCCTGCCCGGCCGCCAGCGGCGCGTAGGCCTCCTGGATCTCCGGCAGCCGCGCCAGCTCCTCGATGGGCGTGTCGAGCAGCCGCGGGACCATGCGGGTGGCGAAGGCGGCGTCTCCGCCCGACTCGACCACCGCCATCAGCTGGAGCACCGGCTCGCGTCGCAGCACGGGCATCTCCGCATTGGGAAAGCGCGCGGCGTCGATCATGTCGGCCCAGTGGATGAGCGGCGCGAGCGGCTCCGGATCGAGGTCGAAGCGCGCCGCGCCCACGTCGGCGATCAGCTTGGTGCAGGAGCCGTAGCCGCCGTCGTGGAAGAAGGTGCCGCCCCCCTCCTCCTGCGCCCGCGCGCGCGATTCGAAGGTGCTGCGGTCGGTGGGCAGCGGGAAGGCGCTGACGTGGTGGTCGAAGTACCAGGTGAGCTTCGGCGAGCCGGAGAAGCGGTAGTCGAGGATGACGTTGTCATCGCCGGTGAGCAGCTCCTCGGGCACGCCGTTCTGCCCGGGGCCGTAGCCCATCGCCAGGTACTTGAAGTCGAGCGCCTCACCCGGGTGCAGGTGGCGGAACAGGCGGGTGAACAGGGCCGCGGAGCACAGGCCGTCGAAACAATGCCCGTGGGTGGCGACGACGATCGATCGCGGCGTGCTCATTGGGACAAACTGCCTAGCATGTGCGCTCGTGAAATCAGCGCTGCTCCATCACATCGCCCTACGAACGCGTGACGTTCCGCGCCTGACGAAGTTTTACGTCGCGGTCATCGGACTGTCGGCAAGTCGCCGAGGTCCTGTCACCGACCCGAGCCGCGCGTGGCTCGAAGTCGGCGGGATCGTTCTGATGATCGAGCTCGCCGCGGAGGCCGAGCCGCGGCCGGCGCCCGGTTCATTCGACCTGCTGGCCTTCGCCGCCGGCTCGCTGGCC
>JAMFST010001195.1 GCA_026225435.1 Labilithrix luteola | reverse complement strand
GTGAGGAGAAGGCGGCGGACCACCGGACGACTGAGACCGGTGCGGGCCGCGAGCTCGCCGTTGGTCAGCGTCGCCGCCGCCGAGCCCATGACGCGCAGGACCGACAGCCCACGCGCAAGCGATTGAACGTAATCCTCTGACGCTTCGAGACGGGCAATTTTATCGCTTGACATTGTGACATACCTCAAACAGATTTGGACGAATACCGTACCATGTTACGGTTACCGTAAGGCGTCAGCGCGAGCGTGAGGCATAACCATGGATACGATGACGGTAGCGCGCGTGAGCCTCCTTTCGTCCTTCACCTACAACACGCTCCAGTCGGACGTCGTGTTCGGCCCTGGCGCGCTCGCCCGCTTGCCTGCCGAGCTCGATCGGCTCGGCTTCCGGCGCGCCCTGCTGCTCACCACCCCGGAGCAGGCGGGGGAGGTCGCGCGACTCGGGGCGCTTCTCGGTAGTCGCCTCGTCGGGGCGTTCACCGAGGCGCGCATGCACGTACCGGTGGCGACCGCGAGCGCTGCGCGCACCCGCGCCCGCGAGCTTCACGCCGACTGCACCGTCGCCTTCGGGGGAGGGTCGACCATTGGACTGGGCAAGGCGCTGGCGCTCGATCCGGGCATTCCCCAGGTGGCCGTCGATACCACCTACGCCGGCTCGTCCCGCACGCCGATCTGGGGACTCACGGAGAACGGGCGCAAGACCACCGGCACCGACGCGCGCGTCCTGCCTCGGCTCACTCTCTTCGACCCGGAGCTCACCTTCACCCTGCCCGCGCGCGTCACCGCGGCGAGCGGACTGAACGCGATGGCCCACTGCGTGGAGGCGCTCTACTCGGAGCAAGCGAACCCGGTGACCGCCCTCGTGGCCGAGGAGGGGCTGCGCGCGCTCGGCGCTTCCCTGCCGCGCGCCGTTCGGGAGCCGCAGAACGTCGAAGCACGTACGGGCGCTCTGTACGGCGCCTTCCTCGCCGGCACCGCGCTCGGATCGGTGGGCATGGCCCTGCATCACAAGCTTTGCCACACGCTTGGCGGCAGCTTCGACCTCCCGCACGCCGAGACCCACGCCGCCGTGCTGGCTCACGTGGTCCGCTACAACGAGAAGCACGCCCCGGAGGCCATCGCCGCGGTCGCGCGCGCGCTCGGTACCGACGACGCCGCAGCGCGACTCTTCGCGCTGCTGACCGAGCTCGAGCTGCCCACGTCGCTCCGCGAGCTCGGTCTGGCGGAGACGGCTCTGGACAGCGCGGCGGACCTGGCGACCCAGCGGCCCTATTTCAACCCGCGCCCCGTCGACCGCGCGTCGATTCGCGGGCTCCTCGGCGACGCCTTCGCCGGTCGCCTTGCTCCTCGCACCTGATCACCTGCTCCTGACGGATTGTCCCGATGCCCCTCACGCTCTTCTACAGCCCCGGCGCGTGCTCGCTCTCCTGCCACATCGCCCTCGAGGAGTCGGCGCTCGCGTACGAGCGACGGCGCTTCGGTTCCCGGGACGGCGGGACCGAGTCGGCCGAGTACCGCGCCATCAACCCCCGTGGTCGCGTCCCCGCGCTGGGCTTCGAGGACGGCACGCTGCTCACCGAGGCGGCCGCCATCCTCGGCTACGTCGCCGAGCAGGTTCCCGAAAAGAAGCTTCTCCCCGCGAGCCACACGCGCGACCACGCCCGCGCGCGTGAATGGATGGGTTTCATCGCGAGCACCGTGCACCCGACATTCCGCACCGTCTTCCGGCCCGAGAGGTTCGCCGACAGCGAGACCGCGAAGCAAGAGGTGCGCGCCGGCGGCCTTCGCTTGCTCTCTACCTACTTCGCCGACATCGAGGAGCGCCTCTCCGGGCGACCGTATGCACTGGGCGACACCTTCAGCCTCGTCGACGCGTACTTGTTCGTCTTCCACGGGTGGGCGTCCCGTCTGATCGTCCGGCCCGTCATCGCGCCCATGCCGGCGTTCGACGCCATCGTCGCTCGCGTCGCGGCGCGTCCGGCGGTGGTGAAGGTCCTGGGCGTCGAAGCGCTGCCCGCATGAGCGACAAGAGACGACCCTCCGCAACTCTCGCGCTCGAGGGCTTGCTGTTCGACGGCATGACCATCATGTCCGGAGGGTTCGGCCTCTCGGGCAATCCCGAGCACCTCAACGCCGTCCTCGCGTCCGAAGTGAAGACCTCACGGTCATCTCCAACAACTGCGGCGCAGCTGGCGTGAAGACAGGGACCCCCGTGTTGATGCACTTCCAACGCAGCTTCGTCTCGTCGTCGTCGCTCACCGTTCCGTTCTGGCCGTAGCCCTCGTTGGTGATGAGCGGTACACCGTGGTCTCGCGCCCACTGAAGAAGCATGTCGTCGACGTCCTCACCGACGAGCACTTCGCCGTCCCTTCCCCTCCACCAACTCGCCAGCAGGGCGCAGCCGAGAGTTCCAGGAGCGAAGGACCATGTCCTTGACGAAGTGCAGGTGGAAGGTCGTGAAGTCGCACCGTATATCCTCGCCGCCAGCCACCTTGGGGACGTTCGCGTAGAGCAGACGTTCGAGTTCCGCCTGCGCGGGGTGCGTCGTCGCGCCGATGGCGTCGAAGTGGAGCGCCATGAGGAAGGACGATCGGGCGCGCTCGTGTCGGTACTGAAAGCGCGTCGTGTCCCGCGCCGCCGGGCCGAGCTTCGCGAAGTCGTCGCAGTAGGTCTTGTCGAGGTCGTGCAACGACAGGACGTCCAGCATCACGTTGGTGTCGACGATGGCGACCGGTTCGGGCTGTAGCTCTGCCATCCCCCGAAGATGAGCACGGTGAGGCGCCATGCAAGGCCCCCGCGGCGGGCTAGGTCACCGGCGTGCCGATCGCCCCGAGGTTGTACGAGCACCCGGCGTTGCTCCGCGCCGCGTAGAGCACCTGCGCCTTGTCGGGGTTGGCCGTGATGGTGATGCCGACAGCCCCAGGGTCGTGCCAGCGGGTTCAGGGCGGCGGAGTGAAGTCGAAGCGATCTTCCGCGATCGGCTGGTCGAACCTCGGCGAGAGCTCGATCGTCTCGTCGCCCGTTAGGTCACCTGTCGTGCTGCGCATCACCTCGGCGACATGAGCACGCTGGGCCTCGGGAAGACCCTCGACCACCCTTGCGATCTCCGCGTCGGTGAGCCGAGCGTTCGTGTGCGTCCGCTGCGCGAAGCGGTAGAGCGCGTGATCCTCACGCCCGATCCACATCGTCGTCTGTCGGTTGGCGCTGCTCGCAGCGATCTTCAGACAAGGGACACCTCGAACCGTCTCTCCGCCCGCGGCCGAGTAAACGCAAGTCTTCGCGCACGTGTCGATTCCGAGCAGCATGTACGTCACGACGGCGGAGGTGCGGTTGGACACGCCAGCCTGCGCGGCCAGCGCCTGGTCGAGAGGCTCGTCGACGACGCGAGGTTCGGCCGTCCACCAGACGTGGGCCGTACCACTTCCCCGTCGCCAGATGACCGCATGCTCGGGCTCGAAAAAGCGCGGGTATGTCTTGGTGTACTCGAAGCGGAATGAGCCGGTCGATCGCTGAAACGCAGTGGAAAAAGTCACCCGCGCCTCGGAGGGGTCGGAGTCGCCTTCACGCGTGATCGTCATCGAGAGCTCGCCGGTATCCTCGTAGCTGCTCGCACGCTCGTAGCGGCGACGCATCTCGGACATCGCCTCCGCCGCACTCGTCGACTCAGCCACGGGAACCGGCGGACGAGCAGGCGGTCGGCGCGAGCACGCGAGGAGAAGCGCGACGCTGCAACCTGCCAGCCACAGGGCTGCGAGTCGCGCGATGTTCATCCGAGCTCCTTGCATAGGACTTTGCGCATCGTCCAGGGTCGCACGGGGTCCGCGGCGGCGTCAGCCGTTTTCGCCACCACGGGCGGACCTGGCGCGGCGCCCGTGCGCAGCTACGGTGTAGGATGTTCATGATCCCGCCGCCGTCGGTGCTCACCGAGGCCGAGACCTTCCAATGCGCTCGGATGATGGCGACGGTGGCCTGGCACACGGCGGCGCCCAAGGGGGCCAAGCTCCTCATGTCGTCGGCGCCGGGCGAGCTCCGTCTCACCGCCACAAGCCGCCGCAAGCCGAGGCACGCGACGATCACGCTCGCGGACGCGGCGGACGCCCGCGTGGTGCGGGGGCGCGTGGAGTGGCTCGCCCGGATGGTGTGACGGTCGCAGCCCGTGCGATCATGGCACGGTGACCTTCTTCGACCGCCAGGCGGACCTCGACGACCTACTCGCCAGCTGTCTCACGACCAACGGCAAGCGAACCTTTGCGGAGGCCGTAGCGTGCTTCAGGGCTGGCGCTTACCGCGCGTGCATCGTCGCCACCTGGACGGCGGTGACGTTCGACTTCCTCGGCAAGCTGAGGGACCTGGAGCTAACCGGGAGCGAGCCAGCGACGAAGCTGCTGGCCGAGTTTGAACGAGCGCGGAGTCAGGGCGACATCCTGACCGCGCAGCGGCTGGAGCGCGAGATTCTTAGACAAGTGCTGCGAGCCCTTCGAGCTTCTATCCCCCATTGAGAGAGAGGATCTCGAGCGCATACAGCTCGACAGAAACCGATGCGCCCACCCGGCGATGCTGACGCTGGACGAGCCCTACCAGCCGACGGCGGAGCAGGCGCGGTCGCACATGCGCAACGCCGTCCAGCACATGCTGTCGCGCCCGGCAGTGCAGGGAAAGGAAGCCGCTGCGCGCCTCTGGGCCGACATCGATTCGGCGTACTTTCCTCCGGACGTAGAGGGCGCCCGGCAGGCGATCACGGCTCGTATCCGACGGCGCGCGCCCGAGTCTTTTGCGGTCCGTTCTCGCGGAGCTCGTCAAGCGATGCATTGATATCCGCCGAAGCGCGGACAAACCGAAGCACCTAGCAGCCCTTCAGGCCGTCGTCGCAGACCACGCGACCGAAGCGGAGCGCTTTTTCACCGACAAGCTCGGGACGCTCGTGGCGAACGCGGACGATGCGAGCCTCGTGCACGTCGTCGACCTCGTGGCCCGCGTCCCGCTCGCCTGGACGTGCTTACCGACGGTCCAACGCGAGAAGCTCGGCCGCTTCGTTTTGGCGTCGCCGGACATGCGTGTCGCCGAGGCCATGAACGCGAGCCCGTCACTGCTACAGCTGGCTGTTGACGGCGTGGCGTCGCTCTCCGACGTAGCGCTTTCGACCGTCGCCATGAAATCCAAGAACACGGTGTTTCTTGCGGAGATAGTTCGAGGACTGCTGTCGACCACACGTGAGGGCCGGTCCCTCCTCGCCGGACGGACGGGAAGACTCTTCCTCGCTGGTGCGCCTTGCGGAGTCCCCATGCCGAGGCGTACCCGCAGTAGCGAGCGGCGGCCTCGGTCGTGAGGTAGCGCGGGGAAGGCAGGTCGATCGGCGACACACCAATTGTACCTATCGGCGCTGGAAATCGACGATTTTAGATGGCCTCGCCGGGCGATTCGTCGCTGTGCCGTATCAGTCCGCCGGCTTCGCCCACGCAAGCGCCTCTCGCTCCAGGTCCGCGAGCGACGACCCGAAGAAGCGGGCCATGACTCCGGCCAGGAGCTTGAAGCCAACGTGGTTACGTCCGCGCGCGACGCGCCCAACGAGGGGAGAGCAGACGCCCAGAGACTCCGCCATCTCCGACCAGCCCTCGCCACGCTCATGTAGCTGCGTGAGGAGGTGACGGACGTACCTCTGCACGACGGGCGCGACCGACGGACGCACCACCGGCACACGGCCCGACGCGGCGAGCTCGGCGGCTCTCTTCCTTCGCTGCCAATTCCGGGACGACACGCGAGCCCGGCACTTCGCGCACATCTGAGTGCCATCGACGCACGGCCCGGCGCAAGGACGTCGTTCGCGTCGTCTCGTCTCTCTCTGGGCGCGCACCGTTGTGCCGGTCGGCTTGCGAGCTCGGTGCCGCCAGCAGAGCGTCGCCGCGGGGTCCTTGAACCTCACCGTGCAGCCCCCGCGTGTGCACTGGCGCTCAAGGTCAGGAGTCGGTGGCCTCATCGCCCAGAACAAGTACAAGCCGACCACGGCGAACGGCTGGCTGTACATTCTCCGCCACATCTTGAAGAGGGCGAAGCGGGAGCTGCAGCTCCCCTTCAATGCTGCCGAGGGCGTGCCCGCTTTCGACTGCTCCGAGCACGAGACGTACTCGGAGGAAGAGCCGAACACCCTGACTGGTGAGGAAGCTGCTGCCTTCCTCACGTGCATGAAAGAGGAGTTTCCGAACGCCTACGCGATGACCTACCTCGGCTTCGCCACAGGCCTCAGGCCATCCTCCATGCGACCGCTCCGCCGCTCCGGACCGACGCCCGACATCCTCTGGGGTGAAGGAGTCGTTCTCGTTCGGCGGTCTCACACGCTGGCCGACGAGTTCATGAAGACGACGAAGACGGGCCTGCGTCAGCGCATCACCGTCCCCGCCGAGGTCATGGATGTGCTGCGGTGGCACCAGGCTAGCCAGCTGGTGACGCCGGAGCAGAAGACGTCGGACCTGCTCTTCCCTGCCGACGATGGCAGCTTCCGCTCGGAGTCCTTCCTCAAGAAGAGCTTCGCGGCGGTCGGTGGCCTCATCGGGCTGAAGAAGAAGATCACGCCGCGCGGCATGCGGCGCACCTTCAACGACTTGATGCGGCTGGCCAAGACGGAGGCCGTCATCACCAAGTCGATCAGCGGGCACCTCACCGACCGGATGCGCGAGCACTACTCGACGGTGACCCCGGACGAGCAGCGCCAGTCCATCGGGAACGTCGTCCAGCTCTTCGGCGGCCCCCGCCCCAGCAACTCCGGCCCGAGTGGGGAGGAAAGTGGGGAGGGTCGTC
>JAMFST010001194.1 GCA_026225435.1 Labilithrix luteola | reverse complement strand
GGTCGCCGCTCGCGCGCGCCGAGGGGGACGCGCCGGCCGTGAGCCCCTCCGAAGCGCCGACCGCCACGTCGACCCCCGCGCCGCCGCCCGAGCCGTGGAACGCCATGGGCGCGCTCTCCCGCGCCGGTCGCCACGACCTGGAAGACGAGCGCTGGAATGCCTACGGCCAGTTCACGTACATCTCCAACTGGAAGCTGCCGTTCTCCTCGCCGCCGAAGTACCAGGCGCTCGAGAGCCTGAACCAGCGCTCGCTGGTCCCCGGCGCAGAGCGCAGCTTCTCGATGACCTTCACCGCGTACCTCGGTGCCAAGCTGTGGAAGGGGGCCGAGGTCTACGTGGTGCCCGAGGTCATCTCGCTCAAGCCGCTCTCGCACCTCACGGGCCTCGGGGGGGCCATCCAGAACGCCGAGCTGCAGAAGACCGGCGGCGAGACGCCCGTGCTGTACATGTCACGCGCCTACCTGCAGCAGACCTTCGAGCTCGGCGGCGAGCCGACGCCGCACACCTCGGCGCTGATGCAGCTCGGCACGACGGTGAAGGCGCGGCGCATCGTGGTGCGCGTGGGCGACTTCAGCATCCTCGACTTCATGAGCAAGAACTCGTTCACCGGCGACCTCCGGCAGCAGTTCATGAACATGGATTTCCTCACCTACGCTGCCTACGACTTCGCCGCCGACGCGCGCGGCTACGCCTACGGTGCCGAGGCCGAGCTGTGGTGGGACGACTTCACCCTCCGCGCCTCCCGCCTCACCGTCCCCGAGCACCCGAACCAGGAGGCGATCGACTTCCGTCTCGGTGAGCACTACGGCGACCAGATCGAGGTCGAGCACCGGCACACCGTCCTCGATCAAGCCGGCGCGGTGCGCGTGCTCGGCTATCGCAACCGCGAGGACATGGGGCGCTTCGACGACGCCGTCGCCGCCTACCGCGCCAACCCGGCCGAGAGTGCCGCCAACTGTGGCGACCGGTTCAGCTACCAGTCGACCAACCCCAACGCGCCGGATCTTTGCTGGGCGCGCAGGGCCAACGTGAAGCTCGGGATCGGGCTCGAGATCGAGCAGAACCTCTCGCACGACATCGGCGCCTTCGTCCGCGGGATGTACAGCGACGGGCAGACCGAGGTCTACTCGTTCGTCTCCGCCGATCGCTCGGTCTCCACGGGGGTGCTCGCCAAGGGGAGCAGCTGGAAGCGGCCGCACGATCTCGCCGGCGTCGCCTTCGGTCTCAGCTGGCTGTCGGAGGCGCACATCGAGTACCTGCGCCTCGGCGGCGTCGACGGGTTCATCGGCGACGGCGCCATCAACCCGGCCGCCGAGCACGTGGTCGAGGCGTTCTACAGCGTGAATTTCCTCCGCAGCGTGTGGCTGACGTTCGACTACCAGCACATCCAGAACCCGGCCTACAACGCCGACCGCGGGCCGGTCGAAGTGCTGAGCGGGAGGCTCCATGCGGAGTTCTAGGTTCGCCCGGCTCGCCGCGGCGACGGCCTTCGCGGCGGCGTGCCTCGCGGCGTCGGGGAGAGCGCGCGCACAGGCGACGGCGAAGGAGGCTGTCGGCTTCGGCGTGGAGCGGCTGTACACCTCGGCGCCCGGCGCGGGGTGGTTCGTGATGGACGCGCTCGACATGCACGGCGCGCTCGGTGGCGTCATCTCCATCACCGGGGACTACGCGAACCAGCCGCTGCGCGTGGCCACCAGCGACGGTTCGCAGCGCGTCCCGGTCGTCTCCAGCGAGGCCTCCGCGCTCCTCGCCGCCGGCGTGACCTATGGACGGTTCCGTCTCTCGTTCCAGCTCGATCGCCTCTTCGTCGTCGAGGGGCGTAGCGCCACTGTCGGCGCGTATCACTTCACCGCGCCCTCGATCGATCCGGGCACCGGCCCCGACACGTTCTCGGACTCGCGCGTGGGCTTCGAGGCGCGGCTCCTCGGCGAGGCCGACAGCGCCTTTCGCCTGGGGCTCGGCGCGCAGCTCTTCATCCCGACCGGCTCGCGCGACGACTACTTCTCCGACGACACCTACCGCGGCATGGCGCGCGTGCTCTTCGCCGGCGACCGCGGCCGCTTCACCTACGCTGGCCACCTCGGTGTGCACATCCGGCCGATCCAGAACGACTACACGCCGGGGAGCCCGCACGGCAGCGAGCTGCTCTACGGCATCGCCGGCGGCATCAAGCTCCCGGTGCCTGCGCTCGGCACCAGCAACGGCGTCGAGACGGTGATCGTCGGCCCGGAGCTGTACGGCGAGACCGCCTTCAACGCCTTCTTCGGCAAGGAGACGACCGGGCTCGAAGGGCTCCTCTCGGCGCGCGTCGAGGGGCTGCACGGCCGCCCCGACAGCGCCCAGCTCCGCTTCAAGCTCGGCATGGGCGCGGGTCTCGACGCTTACTTCGGCACGCCGCAGTGGCGCGCGCTGGCCAGCGTCGAGATGTTCGACTTCGGGAAATAGAACCGCTGCGCCGTCAGGCGTAGATGGTCTTCACGGCGAGGTACGGGTTCATCGCGTCGGGGCCGAGCTCGCGGCCGATGCCGCTGGCCTTCACGCCGCCGAAGGGCGCGCCCGGATCCGGCATGTAGCGGTTGATGCCGATGGTGCCGGTGCGCACGCGGCGGGCGACGGCGCGACCGCGGGCGGCGTCGTCGGTCCACACCGAGCCGCCGAGGCCGAAGTCGGACTCGTTGGCGATGCGGATGGCGTCGTTCTCGTCGGTGTACGGGATGATCGACAGGACCGGCCCGAAGATCTCCTGCTGGGCGATGGTCGACTGGTTGTCGACGTCGGCGAAGACGGTCGGCTCGACGAACCAGCCGTGGGTCATCTTGCTCGGGCGGCCGCCGCCGACGACGAGGCGCGCGCCTTCCGCGGTCCCCTTGGCGATGTAGCCCTCGACGCGCTCGCGGTGCGTGCGCGAGGCCATCGGGCCGATGAGCGTGGTCGGGTCGAGCGAGTCACCGACCGGCAGCGACGAGGCGAAGCCGGCGACGGCGTCGACGATCTCCTTGTAACGAGACCTGGGCGCGAGGACGCGGGTGCCGAGGTAGCAAGTCTGCCCGTTGTTCACGAGCGTCGCGGCGAAGAAGTCCTGCCCCATCTTGGCGAAGTCGAGCTTGGCGTCGTCGAGGATGATGGCCGCCGACTTGCCGCCCAGCTCGAGGGTCACCGGGCGAAGCAGCTTGCCGCAGGTCTCGGCGATGAGCCTCCCTGCCGCGGTCGAACCGGTGAAGGCGACCTTGTCCACCTTGGGGTGCGAGACGAGATACGCGCCGGCCTCACGCCCGCCCGGGACGATGTTGATGACGCCCGCCGGGATGTCCGATTCCATGACCGCTTCGGCGAAGAGGTACGCGTCGAGCACCGTCTCCGGCGACGGCTTGAGGACGATGGTGCAACCGGCCGCCATGGCCGCCGCGTGCTTGAACGAGGCGAGCGTCTGCGGGTAGTTCCAGGGGGCGATGGCGCCGACCACGCCGAGCGGCTCCTTGCGCACGATGGTGGTGCCACCGAGGAGGTGCGGCCGCTCGCTCTCGAAGTCGAAGCTCTCGGTCAGCTTGGCGAAGTAGCGGAGCACGACGACGGGGAAGCCGCCTTCGAGCTGCTTGGCGATGCTGATGGGCATGCCGTTCTGCATGCTGACCCGCTTGGCCATCTCGTCCGCACGCGACTCGAGCTGCTTGGCCAGGCTCTCCATGGCGGCGGCGCGGCGCTTGGGCTCCCAGCTGGACCAGCCGGTGGGATCGTCGAAGGTCTTGCGCGCTGCGGCGACGGCCGCGTCGATGTCGGCGTTCTTGCAGTCGGGGACCGAGCCGATGATCTCCCCGGTGCTGGCCGAGGTGACCTCGATCTTCGCGCTGGTGCTCGGCGCGACCCATTGTCCGCCGATGAAGAGCTTGTCGTACGTGAGAGCCATGGTGGATGCCTTCTTTCTTCGAGCCGTGAAAGGTAGGCCCGTGACGCGTTGCCTTCAAGCCAGCCGATTTTCGGATTCGGCGCAATGCGTCGTAACCGAAATGCCTTTTGCGAATTGACGACGCTCGCGTCGTACGCGTACGTACGAAAGGATGAAGCACGCGATGACGGAGACGCCGCCCACGACGGAGGAGATGGTCCGCATCATGTGGGATCGCCAGCAGATCAGCGACGTGATGCTGCGCTTCGGGCGCGGGCTCGATCTGCACGACTGGGATCTGTACGCCGGCACACTCACTGACCCGTTCGAGGTGAACTTCTTCGACCTCACCGGCCGGCCGCCGGCCATCACCACGCCCGAGGTGTGGGCCCGCTTCGCCAGCGCCTGCCTCGAGCGGCTGATGGTGATGCACCAGTACTCGAACTTTCATATCGAGCTACGCGGCGACGAGGCGAGCGGAGTCTTCTATCATGTCTCCCGACATCGCTTTCCCAACCGCCACGGCGGCGAGCAGTACACGCAGTACGGCTGGTACGAGAACTCGTTCCGCCGCGACGCCAGCGGCAACTGGAAGATCTCGCACCTGAAGCACTGCTTCCAGTGGTGCGACGGCAATCCCACGTTGATCGATCTGTCGGACCCCGCCTGGCAAGAGGCGGCGGCCGCCGTCTTCGGAACCTGAAGGAGACGCCCATGACGAATCCGCATGCCATCGAGCACCACACCGTCCAGGTCAACGGCGTGAAGCTTCACTACGCCAAGGCCGGTCACGCGACAGGCGGCCCGGCGGTCATGCTGCTGCATGGCTGGCCGCAGACCTGGTACGAGTGGCGTCATGTGATCGACCGGCTGGCCGGTGACTTCACCGTCATCGCGCCGGACATCCGCGGCTTCGGCTACTCGGGCAAGCCGCCCAGCGGGTACGACGCGCAGAGCATCGCTGGCGATCTCGAGGCGCTGGCGGTCCACCTGGGGCTGAGCGACGTCACCGTCATCGGTCACGACTGGGGCGCGGTGTTCGGCTACGTCTTCGCGGCGAGCGCGCGCAAGCTGGTCACGGCGCTCGGCATCGTCGAGATGGCGCTGCCCGGCGTGGGGATCATGGAAGGGGCGATGGCGCCGCAGCCGGGCGGCAACTTCCTCTGGCACATGGGCTTCCAGTCGGTGCCCGAGCTCCCCGAGCTGCTCATCGCCGGCAAGGAGCGCCCCTACCTGCGCTGGTTCTTCGAGCACTTCGCCTACGATCCGTCGGCCATCGGTGCGGCCGATCTCGACGAGTACGTCGCGGCGATCACCCAGGTCGGCGCCCTGCGCGCGGGGCTGGCCGTGTACCAGGACTTCTTCGTCAGCGCGAAGCAGGTGGAGGCGCACGCCAGGACGCCGCTCACCATCCCGGTGCGCGCGTTCGGCGGCGCGTCGTGCCTCGGTCCGCTGACGCTCACCTCGGTGCAGGCGGTGGCGCCGAAGGCCGAGGGGGGCGTCATCGAGCGCTGCGGCCACTGGGCCGGCGAGGAGCGACCGGACTTCGTCGCCGACCTCGTTCGCCAGCTGGCCAAGCGTGGCTAGCCGACGGCACCGAAGACGAGATTGAGCACGAAGGCGAGCAACACCGAGTTGAAGGCGAAGCTGATCATGGCGTGCGCGAGGACCGTGCGCCGGATCTGCGGGCTCGACACGCTCATGTCGGAGACCTGGAAGCACATGCCGATGGTGAAGGCGAAGTAGGCGAAGTCGAGGTAGCTCGGCGGGAGCGAGCCGGAGAACTCGACCCCGCCGACCCCTTCGCTGTCCTCGCGGTAATAGAGGTGCGCGTAGCGGAGGGTGAAGGCGGTGTGCGCCAGGAGCCAGGCGATGGCCACCGCCGCGAAGCAGAGGGTGATGAGCACGGTGCGCTCGCCGTCGGCGGCCATCGACTTGAGGTGGCGGGAGAGCAGCGTCGCGGCCAGCAGCGAGGCGAACGAGCCGAGGATCACGATCAGGTAGGCGACGCGGCGCCCAGGATCTTCCGCCCCGGCGCGCGCGCGGGTGACGATCGCGTCGGCGTCCGCGGTGACGAACCAGGCCAGCGAGAGCCAGGCGAGGCCGCCCGCGTCCCAGCCGGAGAGGGCGATGACCGCCGCGCTCTCGGAGAAGGTGCGGACGCCGGCCGCGATGCCGGCCGCGACGATCAAGGCGATGACGAGCCGGCCGATGGCGCTCCGCGGATCGAACGGAGAGAAGGACCGGCGCGGGCGCGAGGACGCAGGGGCCTCGGTCACGGGACGGGAGGGCTCACTTCTGGCCCGGGAGAAGCGAGCACGCTTCCTGGGTCGGCGCGCAGATCCCGGGGTTGCCCTTGACCTGCTTCAGACAGAGGTACGTCCCCGGATCGCAGCAGAAGTCCATGCTGCCGCTGCAGCACTTGCCCTTCTCGGCGCTGTACGTCGTGCCGGTCGAGCAGC
>JAMFST010001193.1 GCA_026225435.1 Labilithrix luteola | reverse complement strand
TCTGGTTCCTGCAGCCCAGCGCGGTGGTGAACATCGTCGAGCGCGGGCGCAACGTCCACGACGGCCGCGGGATGCGCCTGGCGGTGATCGACGACGACGGAGAATCGGCCGAGGAGCTGGCGCTCGACGACGAGATCCCGGTCGGCATCGACGCGGTGCCACGCAGCCACTCGCACGGTCCGCAGATGGTCGCCTGGGCGGTCGGAGCACGCGGCCCCCGCCCGATGGCGGGCGTCGCCCCGGCCGCGTCGCCGCGCCTGTACGTGATCCCCAAGCCCGGCGTCGACGTGCTCTCGCTCGCCGTCGCCTTCGCCCGCGCGGTGGTCGACGGCGCCGACGTCATCGTCTGCGCGACCTACGTGGAAGGGGCCAGCAGCCCGATGTTGAGCGACGCGCTCGACTTCGCCGCCCGCCACGGACGCGGCGGGCTCGGCACGGCGGTGGTCCTGCCGACGGGGCGCGAGGCCTCCAGCCCGTCGTACGCCGCCCGGGCCAGCTGGTCGCTCTCGCTCGCCGATCCCGCCTGCGACGCGCGTGTGTTCTGCGTCGCGCCCGGCGGCAAGGAGGGAGGCTGGTTCACCTGGAAGGATCGCCGCGGCGCCTTCCACCCGTTCGGCAACCGCGGCCCGTCGGTGCGCTGGAGCGCGCCGGGGGACGACGTGGTCTACCCCTTCGGTGCGGTCGATCGCACCCACCACGCCGAGTCGAGCGGCGCCGCGGCCATCGCCGCCGGGGTCCTCCTCTGCGTCCTCGGCGCCAACCCCGCGCTGCACGTCGGGGAGCTGGACGCCGTGATCACGCGGACCGCCGCCGCGGTCGTCCAGGAAGAGAACGCCCGCCTGCACCGGGCCGACGCCGCGCCGGTGGCGGTCGACGCCGACGGGCACAACGCCAAGCAGGGCTACGGGCGGATGGACGCGCGCGCGGCCTGCGCCACCGTCAGCTGTCCGCTGGCTGGTGCGCTGGTTGCGGTCGGAGATCACGGTGCGGCCGCTGGCTGGCTACGCCGTCGGGCCGAGGATCCCGCCGTCGGCGAGCTGTACACGGCCGCTCTGTCCGGCTGGCTCGCCCGCGCGGCCCTCGCCGACAGCGGGCTGGCCCACGCGCTGCGCACGCTCGTCCGTCACTGTCGCCTGGTGGTCGCGAGGCCGGAGCGGCTCGGCGCTCAGGTCGACGGCGCGCTCCTGCGCCACCTGGTGCTCTGTCTCGAGGCCGCTCTCTTCAGCCGCTCCGCCCCCGCGGCGCTGTCCACCCGCGTGCGACGCGAGCTGCAGCTGCTCCGCGACCAGCTCCTCGGAATCGGACGGAGCCGCGCCGCGGTCATCGCCTTCGAGCAGGAGGCCTTCGCCCTGGCTCACGAGCTCTTCCTTCCCGCCGACGCGCGCGCCGCTCTCCCCTCGGGAACCCGGCTGCGCCCGGCCGCACCGATCGCCGAGGCCGACACGCGCGAGGACGGGCGGCAGCGCACCGGCTGATCGCTCGCTCCCCTCGCGGCTGCGGAATTTCAGCAGCCGGACCCCCAGGTCCGCTTCCGCCGATCGACCGCGCCGGTCAATCGGCGTTCGCTCAAAGCCCACTGGTAGCTTAGATTCGAGAGCATGGCGCCGCTCGCTCAGGCCGCTCCCATCGTGTGGCGACGTCCGAGCTTTCTCGCGGTTCTCGTCGCGGCAGCGACCCTGCTCGCCATCAGTGGAGCCGGGGCGGTGCGGTCCTACGGCCATCCCCTGGCCGGCGTCTTCGTCGACTCCGAGCTGGTCGTCTCCAGCGTCGGCTGGCCCTCCTGGAGCGGCGTGACCGCCGGCCTCCGTTACCCCGATCGCATGGTCTCCATCGACGGTGCCGACGTGTCCGCCGCGTCCGGCGCGCCGCTCGCCGACCGGCGCGCCACCTGGGAGCGCGCGGTGGAAGCTGGCGCGCGCGAGCACCGCGAGGTCCACCTCGAGGTGAGCACCTTGCGCGACGGCTCCCCGGAGATGCGGGGGTACGACCTCGCCGTGGTCCCCTTCGATGGCGGCGCCTGGTGGACGCAGGCCGCGTCGCTGATCTTCGCCGCCTTCCTCTACGTGGTCGCCGGGCTGGTCGCGATGGCCACCAATCCGCACGGCAGCCTCGCGCGCGCCTTCGCCAAGACGGCCTTCTTCGCTGCGCTCTTCCTCGTCACGTCGGTCGACTGGGCGGTCGGTCACCAGCTCGGCCCGCTCTTCTACGTCGCCTTCGCCATGCTGCCGCCGGCGATCATCGTCCTGGCGCTGCGGCTGCCCGACGACGTGAGCCTGCTGCGACGCCTGCCACGACTGGTGCACGTCCTCGATCTGGCGGGCGCCGCGCTGGCGGTGGCCATGCTGGTGCGGGCGGCGCGCGGCCTCGACACGGTGGCCCTGCGCAACGTCTGCTCGGCAGCGCTGGGCGCGGCGCTCATCCTCTACGGCGTCACCCTGGTGGTCCGCTTCCTTCTCGCCCGGGGGCAGCGGCGGGACAAGCTGCGGAGCCTCCTCGTCGCCATGGTGCCGGCGCACGGGGCGATCGGCGTCGCCATCCTGCTCGCCGCCTCCGCGTCGAGCTTCTCTTCCCTCGCCTTCTGCAGCATGCCGGCCATCGCCTTCGCCCCGCTCGCGGCGGTCCTGGCCTTCGCCCGCCACGATCTATGGAGCAGCCGCGCGCTCCTCTCCCGCCTGCTCACCCATGCCTTGCTCGCCCTGGCCGTCGGCATCACCGCCATCGCCGGCGGCGCGGCGCTGGTCACCACCCTCGGTGTCCCCTTCACCCACGGCCTGGCCGGGGCCGCCGCCGGGGGCGCGCTCGCCGCCATCC
>JAMFST010001192.1 GCA_026225435.1 Labilithrix luteola | reverse complement strand
GTGGCGACGGCCAGCGTGGACGCGCAGGGGAAGGCAGTGCCTCCGGTGCGCGCCGTGGCGACGCCGACCGGAGGCTCGTCGCTGGTCGCGCTCGAGGCGGCGGCCAACGGCACGGCCGCGATCTTGTGGGACGAGCCGCGCAAGCGAGGGCGGGCGACCCGGCGCGTGCACCTGCAGCGCCTGTCGCCGCCGGGTACGGTCGTCGCCGCCGGCGCGGCCAAGCCGAACGGCGCGAATCCGCCCGCCAATCCGCCGCCGCCGCGCGAGTCACGCCGCGAGCTGCCGCCGCCGGCGACGCGCGAGCCCGAGGTGGCGCTCGACGTGGCCGGTACGGGAAACGTGGAGCTCGTGGCGACGCCCGATGGCTACGCGCTGCTCGCCGATTCCACCGCGTGCCAGCCGCCACCCATGGACGGACCGCGCAACGCGCCGCTCAAGTGCGACGCCGCGCCCATGCCGACCTTCCTCCGCTTCGACGCGAACCTGCGCCCGGTCGACGTCCAGCCGCTCAAGATGGAGGCCGACCGCACCCCGGCGCGGCTCGCCTGGGCGCTCGGGTGCGGCACCGGCGGGACCTGCACCGCGCTCACCGTCGACGCGGGCTCGCCCGCCAAGGTGCGCGACGTGCGCCTGGTGTCCAAGGTGGACGCCACCTACCGAGCCCCCGTCGCTCCGTCGGCGCCGGAGAGCGCGGCGCGGGTCACGTCCCTCCGCACCGTCGCGGGCGGCGCGCAGTACAGCGACCTCGCTGCCATCCCCTGCACCGACGGCGGGGATCTCGTCGCCGCCCTCGCGGTCAACGGCGCGCCCGACGCGACCGGCGGAGACGCGACGCTGTCGCTCGTCCCCGTCGACGCCGAGGGGGTCGCCGGCGCACCGGTGGTCCTCACGCCGCGCGCCGTGCTCGCCGGTGGAATCGCGCTCGCCAAGGCGGGCACCGACGCCCAGGGCGCAGCGGTCGCCTGGGTCGGCCGCGACAACGGCGACCTGCAGGTCCACGTCTCCCACGTCGACCGGCGCGGTCGGCGGCTCAACGACGTGATGCTCACCACCGCCAAGGGGGACGCGAGCGACGTCACCCTCGGCTGGGCGAACGGCGGCTGGCTGGTCGGCTGGGTCGACGGCCGCGACGGCAACGGCGAGGTCTACGCCACCAAGGTGGGGCTCGATCTCACCCGCGTCGCCCGCGAGGAGCGGATCACCAGCGCTCCCGGCGACGCCACCGACCTGGCGATGTTCGCGCGCGACGGGCAGGGCTGGCTCGCCTGGGCCGATCCGCGCGACGACGAGACGGGCGGTGCCTCGGACATGTATTACGCGAAGATCAGCGCGCGCGACGCCAAGCGCGAGGGGGCCGAGGTGCGCGCTCTCGCGAGCACGACCAACTCCCGCTCCCCCAGCTTGACGGGCGCCGGTGAGGGGGTGGCGCTCGCGTGGATCGAGGATCCGCCGCTCGGCGTGGACACGCAGACGCCCGGTCCGTTCGGGGCGATGCTGCTGTCGATCGACGCCGCCGGCAAGGCGCGCGGCGAGCCGGTGCGGCTGCGCAATGGCGGGGACGGGTTCGCCACCGGCATCACCCTCGGCCCCACCGAGGCGGGCGGCCTGCGCGGCGTGCTCTCGCGCAGCGTGAAGGACGATCTGGCCATCGACGTGCTCGAGATCGGCGGCGCCGCCGGCTCGACGCGTGCCGCGCCGCTCTTTGCGCCGGACGCGCCCTCGTCCTTCGACGTGGTGCTCGCGCTCGCCGGTCGCACGCTCTACTTCGACGACGACGGCACCGGCGCCGCGCGCGGCCGGCGAAACAGCGCCGGGGCGGATCGCCGGGTGCGCCGCGCGCAGATCAGCTGGACCCGGTAGCGCTCCGGAAAAACGGCGGGTCGCGTTTTCTTGGCAACCGGCCCGGCGGGCGGCCGAACAGGGGGGACCTTCCACCAGGAGCCTCTCATCATCATGGACAGCCGCATCTCGACCTCGCTCCCCGACGTCACCTCCGTCTCCAGCGCCCCCCGCCCGACCGCCGCGGCGCCGAGCGTCCCCTTCTCCGACGTGCTCGCCGGTACGGTGGTCAGCAGCGCCGAGTCGGCGATGACCGTCCTGCCCGGCGGCCCGATCATGGCGACGGCGGTGCGCTCGGCGGCCAGCCACATCTCGACCGGCAGCGGGGGCGGTGGGGCGGGCGTCGCCGGCTATGGCGGCGTCGGCGCGGCCATCAGCTCCGTGCCGGCGGCCACGGGGACCACGACCGGCACCACCAGCGGCGTCGGCACCACGCCCGAGGGGACGACCTCGAGCGGCTCGACCTCGCTGGGGACGGCGGTCCTCAACGCGGCCACCGGCGCCTCCACCGACCCGACCACCGGGATCGACAGCTCGCTCGCCCAGAGCCAGCAGCAGAACCTCTACTACCTGCAGGTCCAGGAGCAGGTGAACCAGCAGGATCGCTCGTTCTCGACCCTGTCGAACGTGCTCAAGTCCGAGCACGACACCATGAAGACGGCGATCGGCAACATCCACTGATCGTCGCCACGCGCGGTAGAGCGCGGTAGATTGGGGGTACGTCATGGGAATCGACGGCATCGGAAATCGCGGAGGAGCGGGCGGCATCGGCGGCGCAGGCGGGACAGGCGCGCCCGGGTCGCCCGCCGCCGGAGGAGCGACCGGCACGACGGGGCCCGGCTTCGACGCGCACCTCGAGGCGCCGGCAACCGGTGAAGCCAGCGCGGCCAACGCAACGGGCGCCGTCAGCAACGTACAGGGCGGGCCGCTCGCGCAGCTTCGCTCCGGGCAGATCGACTTGAACCAGTACCTGGACCAGAAGGTCGATCAGGCGACGGCGCACCTGGGTGCGCTCCCCGCGCAGCAGCGCTCGGCCATCCGCGAGGCGTTACGCGCGCAGATGAGCAGCGATCCCGCATTGACCGATCTCGTGCAGAAGGCGACCGGGCAGCTGCCCGAGCCGACCGCCGACTGAACGTGTCGTGACGGCGGATCCGCGCTTCGGAAGACGTCTCGCGCTGAAGCTGGCCGCCGGAGCTGCGGCCGCCGCCACCCTCGACTGCACGCGCGCGAGCGAGACGCCGGGGGAAGGCGTCGCGGCGACCATGCTCGAACCGGCCGCACCGATGGTGGCGCCCGTATCCACCGAGCTGCAGCTGGTCGACTGGACCTTCCCCGAGGCGAGCTTCGGCACGCCGGCGGCGAGCATACTGGTATCGCCGCACGCTCCGGGGGCGCGGTTCCCCGTGCTCGTCGCGCTCCACGGTCGCGGCGAGGCGCGCAAGGATCCGGCTCGCGGCGCGCGCGG
>JAMFST010001191.1 GCA_026225435.1 Labilithrix luteola | reverse complement strand
GCCTCTTCTTCGGCCTGCTCTTCGGCCTCGTGCCGGCGGTGGTCTCCTCGCGCGTCGAGCCGGAGGTGGCGCTGAAGCAGACCGCGTCGCGCGCCGGCTCGAGCCGCTCGCATCACCTCGTGCGCGGGGCGCTCGTCGTCTCGCAGGTCGCCCTGGCGTTCGCTCTGCTCGTCGGCGCGGGGCTGGCGATCCGCGCCTTCACCTCGCTCAACGACACGAGCCCGGGATTCGAGGTCGTCGACCGCGTGACCGCGACGGTCTCTCTGTCGCCCACCCGCTACCCGGACGACCACTCGACCCACGATTTCATCCGGCGGCTGCTCACCCTCCTCGAGGCGCAACCCGGGGTGACCTCCGCGGCCGTCAACGCCACGCTCCCCTTCAGCGGGTCGAACACCTCGAGCTCCTTCGAGATCGAGGGGCGGCCGCCCTTCCCCAACGGCGAGAGCCCGGACGTCGAACGTAACATCGTTACTGCGCACTACTTCGCGACCATGGGGATGCCGCTCCTGCGCGGGCGCAACTTCAGCGAGTCCGACAGGGAGGGCGGTCGGCCCGTGCTCGTCGTCACCCGCAACATGGCCGAGCGGTTCTTCCCCGGGGAGGACGCCGTCGGTCACCGTATCGACTGGGGCGAGGCCGCCGACGGCAGCCGCAAGTGGCGCGAGATCATCGGCGTCGTCGGCAACGTCCACCGCTTCGACCTGTCGACCGCGCCGGACCCGGAGGTGTTCGAGCTCGTCGACCAGTGGAGCGACGTGCGCAACTTCTCCCTGGTGGTGCACTCCCCCCGTGGCGCGCAGCTGCTGCACGAGCTGCCCGACCTGGTGCAGCAGGTGGACGCCGACGAGGCGGTCTCGCGCGGCACGACGCTGCACGAGCTGGTCGCCTCGTCGCTGGAGCTCCAGCGCTCGCTCACCATCCTGCTGGCGCTCTTCGCCGGTGCCGCGCTCGCCCTGGCGACGCTGGGGGTGTTCGGTCTCGTCTCCTACTCCACGGCGCAGCGCACTCGCGAGCTGGGGATTCGCATGGCGCTCGGCTCGACACCGGAGGCGGTGGTCGCCCTGGTCGTGCGCAGCGGTCTGTCGCTGCTGGGGCTCGGTCTCTCGCTCGGGCTGATCGCGGCGCTCCTGGTCGGTCGTATCCTGGCGAGCCACCTGGCCGACATCCCGGCGTTCGATCTCACGGTGTACGGCGCGGTGCCGCTGTTGCTGATGGCGACCGGCGTTCTTGCCTGCCTCGTGCCGGCGCTGCGAGCGGTCCGCATCCCGCCGGCCGTGGCGCTGAGGTACGAGTGATGCGAAACGTCCTCGGTGACGTGCGCTTCGCCCTGCGATTGCTACGGCGCTCGCCGGGCTTCGCGGCCACGCTGTTCTTCCTTCTCGTCGGTGGCATCGGCGCGACGACGGCGATGTTCAGCGTCGTGGAGTCGCTGCTGCTGGCGCCGTTGCCGTACGATCATCCCGAGGAGCTGACCGTCCTGTGGTCGTCGTCGCCGGCGATGCGCGAGCACTCGAGTGACTCCATCCCCGACTTCGTCGACTGGCGAGCGCGGGCCACGAGCTTCTCGAGCATGGCCGCGATCGAGCACGAGTCCTTCGCGCTCACCGCCCCCGGAGCGCGGCCGCAGGCATTTCCTGGCGTGGACGTGACCGGCGACTTCTTCACGCTGTTCCGGGCGCACGCGCTTCGTGGCCGCCTGCTCGGTCCCGACGACGATCACGTGGGGGCGCCGCGCGTCGTCGTGATGAGCGCGCATCTGTGGCACGAGCACTTCGCGTCGGATCCTGCGCTGGTGGGTGGCAGCGTCGCGCTGAACAACGAGGCCTATACCGTCGTCGGGATCGCTCCGGAGGGATTCGGCTTCGGCGGCACCAGCACCGACAGGGTCGATCTCTGGGCTCCGATGAAGGTCGCGTCGTCGCGCTACGCCGAGGCCCACGAGCGCCGCGAGGAGGGCTTCATCGAGGTGATCGCGCGCCGACAGACGGGCGTGACCATCCCCGAGGCGCAGGCTCAGCTCGTGGTCATCGCCAGGGACATCGACGCGCGCAATCCGCAGATCGGCGCGTACCGTCCGGTGAAGGTGGTGGACCTCCACGATGAGCTCGTCGACGACGCGCGCGGCGGTGTCCTGGTTCTCTTCGCAGCCATCGGCCTGGTCTTCCTCGCGGTCTGCGCCAACGTCGCCAACCTGCTCCTCACGCGCGGGGCGGCGCGGCGGGGCGAGATGGCCATCCGCGCGGCGCTGGGTGCCTCGCGCGGCCGCCTCATGGCGCAGCTGATCACCGAGACGATCGTGCTCTTCGTCCTCGCCGGGGCGGCCAGCGTGGTCGTCGCCAAGCTGTCGCTGGTGCGGCTCGTCGACCTGCTCCCGCTCGAGGGGGGCGCTGCCAGCCTGCCGATCCACGTCGACGTCCGCGCGCTGGCGGCCTGCCTTGCGGTGAGCTTCGTCTTTGGCGCCATCTTCGGCCTCGTGCCCGCCGTCTTCGTGTCACGCGTGGCACCGGAGGAGGCGCTCAAGGAGTCCGCGTCTCGCGCCGGGACGAGTCGGTCTCAGCGGGTCGTCCGAGGAGGCCTGGTCGTCGCCCAGATCGCGCTCGCCTTCGCCTTGCTGGCCGGAGCCGGGCTCGCATTCAAGGCGTTCACCGGTCTGCGGGCGACCGATCCCGGGTTCGTCGTGAACGGTCGGGTCGCCAGCTACTTCACGCTCTCGACCGCCCGCTATCCGGACGATGCCGCGGTCCGCTCGTTCGTCCGCCGCCTCACTGCCGTCGTCGAAGCGCAGCCGGGGGTCGTTGCCGCGGGTATCGACACGCTTCTCCCTTTCGGCGGGAGCAGCATGAGCTCGACGTTCGACCTGGAAGGACGCCCGCCGTGGCCGCGCGGCGAGGAACCCGAGATGGAGCGCAACGTCGTTACGCCCGGCTACTTCGCCGCGATGGGCATGCCTCTCCTTCAAGGGCGCGACCTGACGCCGGCGGATCGCGAAGGGAGCCGCAAGGTGGTGATCGTCAGCAAGGCCGCGGCCGACCAGCTGTTTCCCGGCGAGAGCGCACTCGGTCGGCGGCTCACGTTCGATGGCGGCACCTCGTTCCTCG
>JAMFST010001190.1 GCA_026225435.1 Labilithrix luteola | reverse complement strand
CGATGCGGGTGCGGATGGCGGGGCGCGAGCTCTCGTTCCTCAGCACGACCACGGTGTTCGGCACCCCGGTGGACATCACGCTGGCGGAGCTGGCTATCGAAGCGTTCTTCCCGGCGGACGATGCCACCGCGAAGCTGTTGCTTCATCCTGATGCGATCGGCCCCTGACTCGCCGCTGCCGAGCCCGCGAACACCGCATCGGCGCGCGCGGCCACACCGAGCGTGACGTCGTAGGCCGCAGGGTCGAGCGTCTCGAGACCGACCAAGGCCAGCGTGTGGCGAGCCTCCGTCGTGGCGGGGTCGGCCATCGCTTCGACGAGCGCGCGACCGACGAGCGCCGCCGTCTCCTCGCTCTGCGTGGCAGAGAGGACGAAGGGGAGCGTCGGCGTCTCGCGCGTGTGGAGCAGCACCCGCGTCTCGGCCACCATCTCGGCCGCCGATCGCTGCAGATGGGCATAGGTGACGCAGTCGATCGCCGCGATGTCCGCGTCACCGTTTGCCACCCGCGCCAGGCTCTGCGCGTGACTGCCGGTGATCTGCACCTCGGAGAAGAAGCCGGCCGCGCCTCCGACCGACGCGACCAGATCGCCGAGGAGGTGCCGGCCGGTCATCGACTCGTCGTCGTTGATGGCCGCGCGCGCGCCGCGGAGCGCAGCGAGATCGCGCACGGGCGCGCGCGCAGAGACGACGACGAAGCTCCGGTGTCGCCCCTCGCGGCAACCCGGGAGCGCGTAGCGCGGGGCGGCGATCAAGCGCAGGCGTCCGTAGTAACGCGCGGCGAACGGATGACCGCAGGTCTGGCCGAAGAGCAGGTCACGGCTCCCCCACAGGTCCGCGAGTGGCAAGTGTCGCTCGAGCTGCCGGGGGACGTCCGCCAGTCCGGCGCTCTCCAGCCGCGCGGCGATGGCGCCCCACAACGCGTCGTTGGCCGCACCGAGCTCGCCGCCGTCGTACATCCCCAGGTTGGCGAGCTTCGCGCGGGTCACGAGCGCTCCTTCGTCTGGAGGTCCGACACGAGGCGCTGGCGCATGACCATCCAGTAGCCCGGATGCACCAGATCCGGGGCGCGCTCGATGACCGCGCCTCGCTGCGCCGCCCACAGCCGCGGAAGCTCGAACCATGGAGCACGCGGCGCCGCGTGATGCGCCACGTGGAGGTTGTTGTTCAGAAAGAGCAGCCGGAAGAAGAGCCCCGCCTCGACCACCGTGGTGCGCCGCTCGGGCCGCTCGTCGACCCGGTGCTCCACGAAAGAACGGAGCAAGGTGAGGCTGGTGCCGGGATAGACGAAGACGAGCAGGTACGTGCCGAGCGAGAGGTGCGCGACCTGCGTGAGCCAGGCGAAGATGGCGACCAGCGCCAGCAGGTGCAGCATCCAGGCGCGGCGGTGACCCGGCAGCAGGACCGCGCGAACCTGGCCGGCGAGAAACAGACCGATCGTCACTGGCGGCCCGAGCACCAGCCGCCCGAGCACAGTCCGCTGCGTCGCGCGAAGGAACCGCGCCATCCCGCCGCGCCCACCGACCACCTGCGCGAACGGCGCCTCGGGATCGTGCGCCGGATCGGTCAGGCGATGGGTGGCGTGATGCCGGCGGTGCGTGTCCCGGTAGATCTCGTAGGGTAGCCAGAGCGACAGCGGAGGCGCGCCGAGCAGCCGCCCGACCCACGCCGGCCCGGCCGGATGACCGTGGATGGTCTCGTGCTGGAGCGACCCGTGGAGCGCGATGACGCACCCGCCGAGGACCGCGAGCACGGGCAGCGGCACACGCGCGTGCTCGTACGTGAGCGCGAGCCAGCCTCCGTAGGTGACGAGCGCCACCAGCCAGGTCGGCCCGTGGAGTTGCTCGAATTTGCCGGCAATCGTGCCTCGTCCCGGTCTGCCGCCGGGGCGAAAGTTCATCATAGTGAACGTATATCTTGTTTAGAAGACAGGCGCCAGCGTGCACGCCTCTCCCGCTGCTCGCTTGCAAGACGGCTCCTCTTCGGGTAAACACTGAACCACATGGTTCAGTATGTCCCTGCGCACCTCGACGCCTCCTTCGCCGCGCTCTCCGACGCGACCCGGCGCGGCGTGCTCGAGCGGCTCGGGCGAGCCGACGCTTCCATCACCGACCTGGCCGAGCGGTTTCACATGACGCTCACGGGCATGAAGAAGCACGTCGGCGTCCTCGAGCGGGCCGGCTTCGTCACCACGGAGAAGGCAGGGCGCGTGCGCACGTGCCGCCTCGGCCCGCGTCGCCTCGAGGAAGAGACGGCGTGGATCGAGGGCTATCGCCAGCTCTGGGCCGCACGCTTCGATGACCTGGACGACGTCGTCCGCGAACTGACACGCAAGGAGAAGCTCCATGGCCGCAAGAAATGACAGTGAGTCCAACCCCACGACCGCGGAGCGGAAGTCCGACCGCGAGATGGTCGTCACCCGCACCTTCGACGCTCCGGCGCACATCGTCTTCGAGGCGTGGACCAAGCCGGAGCTGCTCAAGCGCTGGTGGGCCCCCAGGTCGATGGGCATGTCGCTCGTGTCCTGTGCGAGATCGATCTGCGGACGGGCGGTAGCTACCGCTTCGTCATCGGCCACGCGGGACGGGAGATGGCCTTCTACGGCAAGTACGTCGAGGTCACCTCCCCCTCGCGGCTCGTCTGGACAAATGAAGAAAGTGAGGACGGCTCCGTCACCACGGTCAGCTTCGAGGAGCAGGGGGGCAAGACGCTCGTGGTCATGCGCGAGGTCTTCCCGACGAAGGAAGCGCTCGACGAGAACATCGGCGCGGCGGAGGCCATGCGCATCACCTTCGGGCAGCTGGACGAGGTGCTGGCCGAGGCGAGCGGCGCGGGCTGAGGCCGGCGCCGGCTCACCTTCTGCTCACCGCCCCGCCGGCTGGAACTCCTTGTTCCCGGTCTGCCACAACGCGAACGCGTACTGGGTCGCGAAGTTCCGGTACGTGACGAGCTTCTCGGCCGAGAAGTGCCCGTTGTCGTAGTTCACCTTCAAGAGCTCCGGCTTCGCCGAGGTGCTCGCCGCCTGCAGCGCGGCGATGAACTTGCCGGGCTGCCAGGGGGAGACGCGCGGATCGTTCCACCCGGCGACGCCGAGCACGGCGGGGTACTTCGTTCCTGGCTTCACGTGCTGCGCGGCGTCCATCTCGAAGAGGGCCGCGGCCTCGGTCGGGTCGGCGACGGTGCCGAACTCTGGCGTGTTGACCGGGCCGTTGGGGGAGAACTCGGCGCGCATCGCGTTGGCGACGCCGACGTTGACGATGGCGGCGGCGAACAGGTCCGGCCGCTCGGTGATGG
>JAMFST010001189.1 GCA_026225435.1 Labilithrix luteola | reverse complement strand
CGGCGGGCGGTAGACCGACATGTGGATCACCTCGACGATGTCGTGCGCGGCGAGCAGCCCGGCGAAGTCGTCCAGCGCGACGGCGAGGCGGCAGTCGATGATCTCGTAGGGGGACGTGGCTCGCGTCTTCTCGGGGATGTTCGAGTGGAAGGCGATGCCGCGGATCGGGCCGGTGAGCCGGCCGGGGTCGCGCACGCCACGGGCCGAGTTGGCCGGATCGAACGCCGTCCAGGGGATCTTGCGCACGGCGATCTCGGCGCGGCAGGTGGCGCCGTCCATCTGTACGTTGCGGTACGACGGGGCGTCGTTGGGATCGGCCAGTCGCTCGACCGGCACCGACGGCGGCGGCTTCTTCACGTGACGCGGAGCGGGGTGCACCGCGGCGACGGGCGCCACGCTCTTGCCACCCGCCGCCGCCACGACAGCCAGCAGGAGCGACGACGCGAGTGGAGGAAGAGCTACCGGCATGTCCGGATGTCCGAGGCTACGACGACGCGGGGCGGCGAGCGAGCGCCGGGAACAGCGCACCGACCGCGAGCACGCCGACACCGATGGAGGTATGCTGACGGCTCCGTGGCCGCTCTGCCTCTTCGCGCCCGCCAGATCCTCTACGCTGCCGTCACCGAGTTCGTGGCGACGGGCGAGCCGGTCGGCTCACGCACGCTGTCGAAGAAGGCGGGGATCGATCTGTCGCCGGCGAGCATCCGCAACGTGCTCGCCGATCTCGAGGAGGCGGGGTACCTGCGGCAACCGCACACCAGCGCCGGCCGTGTTCCGACCGACATGGCCTTCCGCCTCTTCATCGACGCGCTCATGGAGATGCGCGAGCTGTCGGTCGAGGACCACCACCGCATCCGCTCGCGCTTCGACGACCTCGAGCCGGGGATGAACGTGCTGCGCGAGACCGGCAAGCTGCTCTCCGAGCTGACCGGCACCGCGGCGATGGTCATCTCGCCGCGCGCGCAGACGTCCACCCTCAAGCACCTGCGCTTCCTCGTCACCACGCCTGGCGAGCTGCTGGCCGTGCTCGTCATGTCCAACGGCACGGTGCAGAACCGCTTCCTCCGCGCGCAGGCCGACGAGACGGAGCTCACCCGCATCCACAACCTGCTCGACGACGTCACCGAGGGGCGCACCCTGGGCGAGCTGCACGACTTCTTCGCCCGGCGTCTGACGAGCGAGCGGGTGCAGAACGACGAGCTGCGCCGGCGCGCCTTCGAGCTCGGGAGCTCGGCGGTGGAAGGCGCGGCCGATCCGGGCGGCAACGAGATCGTCATCGAGGGGAGCGCGCGCCTCTTCGGCAAGCCGGAGTTCGCCGACGCCGAGGGGATGAAGCAGGTGGTCCGCGCGCTCGACGAGCGAGACCGCCTCGTCGAGCTGCTCGAGGCGACGCTGGCGGCCGGGCGCGCCACCGTCGTCGTCGGTCACGAGGCGGGGGAGATCGGCGGCGGGCAGCTGTCGATCATCGGCGCGACCTACACCGATCACGGGCGCAGCGTCGGCACCGTGGGCGTCATCGGGCCTACCCGCATGGACTACCCCAAGGTGGTCCCGCTGGTGGCGGCGACGGCCAGCGCGATGAGCACGTTTCTCGAGAAGGACGACTCTTCGCGTCACGACCTGGAAGACGACTGAAGGCGTCTTTTCGACCTAGCTGTCATCCGGTTGCATCTCGAGTACGCTGAGGTCGCCTTCATGAGGAACTCTCCGCCCGCGCTTCCGGGTAGCCAGGCGGCTGCCGACTCTCCGCTCGACCGGGCGCTCGCGCTCATGCTCACCGGCGAGCGCGACGCGGCGCTGCGCTGGAGCGGCGCGGTGGTGCAGCAGGATCCGTCGATGTCGAGCGCGCTCATCCTGACCTGCCGGCTGCTCGCCGACGCCGGGCGGACCGAGGCGGCGCTCGAAGGGCTGGAGCTCGGGGTGAAGCGCGCCATCGACGCGGGGAACCTGCCGCTGGCCGTCGCCGCCGTCGCCGATCTGCGCGCGCTCGGGCGTGACGTCAGCAGCTGGCTCGACGACATCGCCGCCGCCTTCTGCGCCGACTCTCCGCGACTCGCCGAGGGGGACGAAGCGCCGCCGCCGCCCCCCTTGCCGGGTCTCGGCGAGATCGCGCCGCTCAGCACGTACCTCACCGGTCCGGCGCTGCTCTCCAAGGTGACGGCGATCGTCCACGCAGCGAGCACCGCCTACGAGGAGTCGGGCGACTCCGGGGCGCCGCTGGTCGCGCCCTTGCCGCTCTTCAGCGCGCTCAAGAAGGAAGGGCTGCGCGCCCTCATCAGCGCGTTCGAGATGATCACCGTGCCGGCCGGCTCGTACGTCATCGAGCAAGGCGCCGAGGGGGCCGAGGCGTACATCGTCGCGCGCGGCGAGCTCGAGGTGACGCGGGACCTGTCGTCGCGCGAGAACCAGGCAGCCGGCAACGGAGAGCCGGTCGCGGGGGAGGATGCCCCGTCGGTGGTGCTCGCGCGGCTGACCAACGGCGCGCTCTTCGGCGAGATGGCGCTCCTGTCGCGGGCTCCGCGCGCGGCCAGCGTCATCGCGCGCCGCCCGTCGATCTTGCTCCTGGCGCGGCGCACCTCGCTCGAGGCGGTCGCCGAGGATCGGCCCGACGTCGGGGTCGAGCTCGCGGCGCATTGCCGCCGTCGCATGGTGACCAACCTGGTGCGCACCTCGCCGGTGCTCCTGGCGGTGGACAGCGAGTCGCGTCCGGCGCTGGTCGAGCGGCTGCAGACGCAGGTGTTCGAGCGCGGCGAGAAGATCATCTCCGAGGGGGACGAGGGGAACGTGCTGCACCTCATCGCCTCGGGCGAGGTGGCGGTCGTGCGCCGCGAGTCGGACGAGCCCTTCGTGCTGGCCACGCTCGGCGTCGGGGACGTCATCGGCGAGGTGAGCCTGATCCTCAAGCGCAAGGCGAACGCCGACGTGGTCGCGGTGCACCCGACGGTGACCTTGCGCCTCGAGCAGGCCGACTTCCTCGAGCTCGTGCAAGCGCACCCGCGCGTGCTCGTCGGGCTGTACTTCCTCGCGCTCGAGCGTGACGAGGAGACGGCGAGCGTCCTGCAGGTCCCGTCGACCCGCCTGGGCGACGACGTCCTCGTCTGATGGCGGTCGACCACGCGGAGCTCAACCCGCACGCGAAGGAGGGCTTCACCCCGCAGGAGCGCGCGCAGGCGCGGCGGTTGTCCCTGGTGCTGCTGCTCATCGCGGCGTTCTTCGTCGTCGAGCTGGGCGGAGCGCTGGCGGCGCGCAGCGTCGTCCTCCAAGCCGACGCGCTCCACCTGCTGATGGACGTGCTGGCGCTCGCGATGAGCCTCCTGGCGATGCGCGTGGCGGTGCGGCGGCCGACCGCGCGCTTCACCTTCGGGATGCGTCGCGCCGAGCCGGTGGCGGCGATCTTCAACGGGCTCCTGGTGCTGGTGGCGACCGGCGAGATCGTGCGCGAGGCGCTGGTCGACCTCGGCGGTCACGGGTCCAAGCCCGAGGCGATACGCATGCTGGTGGTCGCGGCGGCGGCGCTGGTGGTGAACGGGCTGTCGGCCTGGCTGATCCACGGCGCGCTGCACACCGGCGCGGGACCGGCGGGGCATGGCCACGCGCACAAGCACGGGCACGATCACGGGCATGAGCACGATCACCACGACCACGCCGCGCACGATCATGCGGGCGAAGCGAAGGCGCCGGCGCGCGGTCACTCGCTGAATCTCCGCGGCGCCTGGCTGCACCTGCTGGGCGACACGCTCTGCTCGCTCGCGGCGCTCGTCGCGGCGGTGGTCATCTGGGCCGGCGGTCCGGCGGCGTTCGATCCCATCGCCAGCCTGCTCGTCGCGGTGGTGCTGCTCCTCGGTGCAGCCCGGCTGCTACGTGACGCCACCAGCGTGCTCCTCGAAGCCGCGCCGCCGCACCTTCCGGTGGCGAAGGTGCGCAGCACGATCCTGGCGCACGCCGGCGTCGCCGAGGTGCACGACCTTCACGTGTGGACCCTGGGGGCCGGTCACGACGCCATCACCGCCCACGTGCGCGTCTCCGCCGACACCTCGCCCGACCTCGCCCGCAAGGTCTCCGACGCCCTGCGCGCCGAGTTCGGAGCGGAGTATGTGACGGTGCAGCTCGAGCCCGTCGAGTGACCGACGCAGCGACCCACGCTAGAAGCGGAAGCCGACGCCGCTTGGCGTGATCAGCGGCAAGGACGTTGACGCCGTCGTCGTGCGGCCGTGGCCGGAGCGGCTCTTGACGAAGAAGTAGACCGCCGAGGCGGCGGCGACGATGCCCACGCCGACGAGGACGTCGCCGACGATCAGCTTGTCGCGCGAGCTGTTCACGTCGCTCGAGCTGCAGCTATGCGTGGTGGCGCAGCCGTCTTGCAGCGTGCTGTGCTCGTGGCTGCCGACGCCCCACAGGACGAAGCCGACGCCGGCGCTCGCGAGCGCGACGCTTCCGCCGACGATCCAGGGGAGGTTCGACGCCGACCGGTGGCTGGCGCCCCCCGCGCTGCTACTCCCGCTGGTGCCGCCGGTTCCATCGCCGGTGGCCACGTCGCCGTCACCTCCGCCGCCCTGGCCCGGCACCGGCGGCGCCTTCAACAAGACGATCTTGTTCTGCTCCCCCTCGTGCAGCACCACGTCGGCGCGCACGTTCCCCTCGGGGCGCACCCACTCGAAGACGTGCGTGCCCGGATCGATCGGCGTCGCGCGGCCGCGGTCGGACGGAGCGCGCGGCTTGCCGTCGACGGTGATCTGCCCGGCGTCGACCTCGTGCCCGGCGGGATCTTCGAGACGGATGGAGAACGACGGGCTCGCCGCATCGAGCTCCTCGACCCAGTGACCGCAGTCCTTGCGGACCGGCCCCGGGCACTCGGCGGCGGTGCACTGGGCGAAGGCTGCGCGCGCGTCGAGCAGCTTCCCCTCGGCGCGCAACGTCTGCCCCGTCTCGGCGCTGCTGATGCACCGCTTCTTGGCGCCGGCCGCGGGACCGGCGGCGCTGGCGTCACCGGCCAGGAGCGCGAAGCTCCCACCGGCGAGGATCGCGACGAGCGCGGGGCGAGCGAGGCGAGACATCCGGCGAACGTACCAAACCTGAGGCCCGCCGGGGCTCATGGCATGCACTGCGGCTTGTAGCGGCGGATCCCCTTGGCATCGAGCACCCACGGCGGATCGCAGTTTCGCGGCGCCGCGGTCTTCGGCCGGGTGTTCACGCCGGGGGACTGGGCAGGCGTGGCGACCGGCTCCGGCGCGCTCACCGAGCCCGCGTCCGCCAGCACGGCGACCGCGCTCGCGTCGACCGCCGCGGGGGCGACGACGACCGAGGCGGGCGGCGCTGCGATCCCCGCGTCGACCTCCACCGCGCCCGGATCCGTGTGCGCCGCCTGCTTCGGCAGGACCTGCGAGCCCCAGGCGACACCCACGCCCACCATCGCCAGCGCGGCCACCACCAGCGCCACGTTGCGCGCCGTCGACCCCCGCGGCGGCGGGGCCGAGCGCATCGGCAAGGCCACGCCAGGCGAGGTCGGCATCAGCACGATGCGCGAATCGGTGGGCGGGCCACTGGCGAACGGGATGGGGATGTACGAGAGCGACGGCGAGGAGTTCGCCGCCGGCAGATACGAGTGACGCTCCTGGTGCTCCTCCTCCGCGAGCATGTTCCGGATCAGCTCCTCGCGGTGCGAGAGCCGCTCGCCGGCGAGATCGCGCACCCAGGCGGCCAGCTGCCCCGGCGTCGCCACCGGCACCGCGCGCTCGATTGCGTCCGCGAAGAGCGCCGCGCTGGCGTAGCGGCGGTCCGGGCTCTTCGCCGTCGCCCGCGCGAGCACGATCTCGAGCGTCGCCGAGATCCCCTCGACCCGCGTGCGGATGGCCGGGACGTCGCCGCTGAGCACCTGCACCAGGAGCTCCGCCTCGGTCCCGCCTTGCAGCGGCCGCTCCCCGGCGAGCATCTCCCAGAGGACCAGCCCCGCGGCGTAGACGTCGGTCTGCGCCGAGACCTCGCCGCCCACTTGCTCGGGCGCCAGGTAGGCGATCTTGCCGCGCACGCCGCCGTCGGTGGTCGAGATGAGCCGCCCGTCCGCCTTGGCGACGCCGAAGTCGGTGATCTTGGCCGTCCCGTCGGCGCCGACGAGCACGTTCTCCGGCGTCGCGTCCCGGTGGACGATGCTGAGCAGCATCCCCGACTCGTCGCGCGCCTCGTGGGCTGCCTGCAGGCCGCGGAGCATGTCCCGGGCGATGGCCGCGGCGATGGTCACCGGCACGCGCACCTGCCGCCGCCGCGTGTCGTTCAGCAGCCGCGACAGCGGCTCGCCGTGGAAATAGTCCATGATCGCCAGGACCACGACCCCGTCGGAGACGAAGTCGATCACCTTGACGACGTTGGGGTGGACGATGTGCCGCGAGAGGCGCACCTCGTCGAAGAGCCGCGCTACCGCCGTGGAATCACGGGCGAGCCCCTCGTGCAGCCGCTTGATGGCGACAGGGTACGACTGCCGCCCCCGCGAGACCCCCAGATGGACCGAAGCCGCCGCTCCGGCACCGAGCGCATCGTACAGGGCATAGCGTCCGTGCTCGAGCAGCCGGCTCACGTCGTCACGAGGCTAGCACGTGCGTCGCGCCCGCCGGCGGTGGATTCAGCGCGGCTTCTTTACCGGGCCCCCCTCGGGTTTGGGCTTGGCGCGGAGCATGTGGAAGTAGCGGCGCGTGAGGCCGCTGGCGGCGGCGGCGCGGCTGACGTTCCCGCCGTGGGCGGCGATCGCCTGCTCGACGTAGCGCGTCTCGAACTCGTGGAGCACGATCTGGCGGGCGTGGGGCATGGCGAGGTTCCGCTCGAGGACCTCGTCGATGTAGTCCCCGCCGCGCGGCGAGGAGCTCGGCCGGGCCGGCGGCTGGAAGCTGCTGCTGTCGTCCCCCGAGGCGATGCGTCGGGCGACCGCGTGCTCCAGCTCCCGCACGTTCCCCGGCCACTCGTAGCGGGCGAGCGACAGCGCGAACGACTTGGGCAGCTCCCCCGTCCCGCCGTAGAGGGTCCAGAAGTGGCGAGCGAGCAGATCCACGTCGCCGTGACGCGCGCGCAGCGGCGGCATCTCCAGGCGCAGACCGGCGAGGCGGTAGAGCAGCTCCTCACGGAAGGTGCCGTCCTGGACCAGCCGCTCGACGTCGCGCCGGGTGGTGGCGAGGATGCGCACGTCGACCCGCGCGCTACCGCTGGCGTCGACCCGCTGCAGCTGCCCGCGCTCGATGACCGGCACGAGCCGCGCCTGGGCCGCCTCCGTGAGGTCGCCGATCTCGTCGATGACCAGCGTGCCGCCGCTGGCCTGCTCGATCGCGCCGGGCTGCTCGCGCCCGAAGAGGAGGCTGAGCTGCTCGTCTCCGGTGTGAGCGCTGGCGTCGAAGATGATGAACGGCCCGAGCGCGCGCGCGCCGCCGTCGTGGATCGCCTCGGCGAGCAGCTGCTTGCCGGTGCCGGCCTCGCCTTCGAGGAGCATCGGCAGGGGCGACGACACCACCCGCTCGGCGAGCGCCATCACCCGCTGCATCTCGTGGCTGCGACCGAGCACGCGGCCGAACTTCCCGCGCGCGGGCGGCCCGTCGGGCAGCGTGCCGGCGCGCACCAGGCGCAGCGTCGTGCCGCCGATGGTGATGCTCTCGCCCCCCTCGAGCCGGGCGTCGACGATGCGCACCCCGCCGATGCGGGTGCCGTTGGTGGTGCCGAGGTCGGTGACCCGCACCAGGTGCCCGTCGGGGGCGAAGGCCAGGTGCCGGCGCGACACGCGCGCATCGTCGAGGACCAGGTCGCTCACCTGGCTCTGACCGACCAGCACCCGCGGCGTCGCGTTCCAGTCGAGCACCTTCGACTTGCCGTTGTCCTTCCCCGCGGTGACCCGGAGCACGAACAGCGGCGCGGGCCCCGTGGGGTCATCCATCGGCTCGGAGATGGTCCGCAGCTCGTCATGCTCCTCACCCGGGATACCGCTCATGTTTCGTACTTTATGCCAAACGTAGGCCAGCCGCCCGGGCGATCGCCCGCCGGGAGATCGAGGCACGCGGACCTGTGACCGGGGCCTGCCGGCGAGAACCGCCTGGTCCTGAAGGCTGGGAACCAGAGCTTCACCTCGCGACCTGGATCCACGGTTTCGTCGGGTTTCCTCCCTGTCTGTAGGTGTGCGGCCCGGGTGGATCGGTGGCTGCAATGGTCCGGAGCAGCCGACGGAGGCTCCCTGCCATGACCCGCTCCCATCGCTTCTCGCCTTCTCGCTCGCTCGGCTCGTTTGCCCTCCCCCTGCTCGTCTTCGTCGCCTCCACGGTGACCTCGGCCATGCTGACCGGCTGCGGCGGCGCGGACGAGAGCGACAGCAGCGGCCCGCTCCCGCTCGAGACCTGGGCCACGTCCGGGCAGAAGCCGACGAGCAGCAGCAACGGCACCTCGTCCACCGCCTCGACCTCGGCGACCGGCGCGGACACCGACTCCGGCACGACGAGCACCAGCCTCGCGCCGACCGCAGCGACCGACGCGGGCAGCACGACGACGACCCCGACCGCTGCCGCCGACGCCGCCACGACCTGCGTCGCGACCACCGACGAGGGGAACTCTGCCGGCGTCGGCAAGTACTGCACGAGCGACAGCGCCTGCGGCTCCGGCCTCCTCTGCAGCGCCGACTTCAACCCGCCGGCCGGCGACACCTTCTGCTCGAAGATCTGCACCACCGACGCCGACTGCGGCGGCGACGGCGCCACCTGCTTCGCCGCCATGGGGACCAGCGCCTGCGTCACCGCTGCCTGCGCCCCGGTCGCCGCAACCCTCTTCTGAGCGCGCGGGCCGCTGCCCGCCACCTGCCTTTGACCATCGGTACAAATCGACAGAGGGAGATCCCCGTCGTGCTCCGCCCGCTCCGCCTCCGCTCGCACCTCCTCGCGCTCACTGGTCCCGCGCTCGTCGCCGCCTGCTCCGGCAGCGGAGGTACCTCGCTCGACGGGTACGTGCAGCCCACCGGCGAAAGGGGAGACGACGGTCGTCGAGGACGCCGGCACCTCGGGCGAGCCGGATCAGGTATGCTGAGCGATTGAATGCGGCCTTCTGCGCTCGGCATCGTTGCGGCGTGCGCCACTGCGTTCACGTTGGTCGCGGGTGGATGCTCGCTGCTCACCAAGTACGACGACTTCACCGGTGACAGCGTCGACGCGTCGCTGGTCGACGCCGCGCCGAAGGATGCGGGGCGCGAGGCTGCGTACGAGGCGAGCACCGAGGACACGCTCTGCTCGCCGAGCATCCCGCTCGTCCCGAACGTGTCGAGTATCCCGGTCATGGGCATCGCCCAGCGGACCTTCGCGGGGGTGGTCAGCAACCTGCGCCTGACGCAGGCGGCTGGTGGGTGCGTCCTCGGAAAGAACCTCGACGGCCTGGACACCTCCTGCGTCGACGGCGGCGACCCTCCCGCGTGCGCGCCCGTGGACCCCCTCGGACGCAACTGCGACCAGTCCGGCGGCATCGACAACGCCGCGCAGTCGCCGCTGTTCGACTCCTCGAACATCGGAAACAGCAAGGTGAACATCCTCGCCGAGTGGCCCGCGGACGTCGCGGCCCAGCGAAGCGGCTTCGTTCTGTCCATCTCCAGCTATGCCGGAGAGCTGAACAACCCCGAGGTGAACGTCGACTACTACCCGGATGTCGGTGTCGCGGACGGCGGCGGAACGCTGATCGACAACGCGGCCATCTCGGCCGGCCGGGGCGTTTTCGAGAACACCGCCGCCTACGTGAACAACGGCGTCCTCGTGGCGAAGTTCGCGCGGCTCCCGCTGCACTACGCGTTCTTCTTCACGGACACGCCGGACACGCAGCTCAGCGCGGTCATCTGGATCTCGGACGCCTGGATCATCGGACATCCGGTGCTGGACGTCGATGCCGGCGGCCTGAGGATGGACGACGCGCAGCTCGTCGGGCGCATCGTGAGTGACGACTTCGTCGCTTTCCTCGCGAACCTCGACACCTGCGTGACCTACTCGGACATGTCGCAGGTCTGCGGCCTCCTCGACCTGACCGACGGTCCGTCGAACGACGGGAAGGGGCCGGGTTGCGACGCGATCAGCTTCGCGGTCGGTTTCGATCTGAGCCCGACGACCATCGCCGGAACTGCGGAGGCGGTGCCAGCGGTCAATCTCTGCATCCCCGACGGCTCGACGACGTACGAAGGGTTCGTGGGCAACCTTTGCGGCACGACGTTGGATGCTGGTGCGAGTGGCAATTAGCCGGTGCCACGATCGGGTATGCTTCGGGATCGTATGCGTCTTCGCCTCGTGATCGTGCCTGCCGTGGTGGCCGCGGCGTTTGGCGCCGGGTGCTCGGTGATCACGAGCTATGACGGGTACACCGGGGAGGGCATCGGCACGGATGCGACGGTCGTCGATGCCGGCCCGACCACGGAGCAGACGCTCTGCTCACCGGACATACCGCCGAAGCCGAACGGGACCTCGCCGAGCGAAACGGTCG
>JAMFST010001188.1 GCA_026225435.1 Labilithrix luteola | reverse complement strand
GCCTCGTCGGCGTACTGCGCGGCGTTGCGCAGCGCCCAGCTGCCCATCCCCTGCAGCTGCGCCGGCCCCCAGACGATGGCCACCAGCGCCAGCGTGGCCGCGACCGCGCGCGCCGGAGTCGACAGCGCGCCGCGAGCCGCGACGAGCCCGCGACGAAGGAGTCCGCCGAGCGGCCCGTAGACCAGACCGCCGAGGATCAGGAGGGCGACTCCGCCGGCCGCGGTGGACTTGCTGAAGACGATGGTGCGGGCGACGCCGGTCTCGCCGGCGACCTTGGCGAAGGCGTTGAGCGCGAGAAGCACCAGCCCGGCGAGCGCGAGGACCACCGCGGCGGCGCGCACCGCCCGCACGCGAGCCGCGTCGTCGGTCGACTCGATGAGCCGCGCGAGCAGCGCCATCCCCAGCACGATGAGCGCCGGTATGCCGACGGTGGTGTAGCGGTTGGCGTAGAGCATCCACTCCCACGCGTCCCCGCCGACGTAGGTGGCGTAGGCCAGCTGCAGCGCGACGATCGCCCCGAGGAGGAGCAGGCGACGCTCCGCGCGCTGGGCCAGCAGCGTCTTCCACCAGCCCGGCTTGCGCGCCGCCGGATCTACCGTCCCGAAGAGCGCCCCCGCCAGCGCCGCCAGCGGCACCGCCAGCTGGAAGGCGAGCACCTGGAGGGCCACGTAGATGCCGCGCTTCAGACGCGCGCCCAGCGGCACGTGGAGCAGCTTCAGGTAGTAAGTGTTGGGCAGCGTCTCGCCGTACGTCACGCGGCGGAAGAACCCCTGCCCCAGCACCGCGGCGCCGAAGAAGCCGCCGATGAGGCCGGCGGTGACGAAGCGCGCCGCGCCCGGGGTGACGAGGATGGCATACGCGCTGATGAGACCGCAGCAGACCGCCGAGTCGGAGCGCAGGAGGAACGCCGCGCCGGCGATCAGCCCCATCGAGAGCGCGCCGCCGAACGTCCAGCGATTCTCGAGCCGCAGCGCCAGGAGGAGCAGCGAGTCGACGAGCAAGGTGAGCGCGCCCACCTCCATCCCGCGCAGGGTCCAGAAGACCAGCGGATAGAAGAACAGCGTGGCCGTGGTGGCGGCCAGCGGAGCCCAGGGGGCGCGGGTCACCTCGCGGGTGATGGCGCGGACGACCAGCGCGTTGCTCACGAGGATGACGACGCCCGTGAGCATGATCACCAGCGAGATCTTCGAGGCGGGGAGCCCGAGGCGGTGGACCACCGACATCCACAGCGTCCAGAGGAAGTTGGTGTAGCCCTCGACCGGCTGCTCCCCCGCGTTCCACACCAGCCCGTCGCCGCTGGCGAAGTTGCGGGCGTAGCGCATGCTGATCATCGCGTCCTCGAAGAGGACGAACCACCGCTGCCCGAGCGCGACGAAGCTCGTGCGGAAGATGAACACCGCGTAGAAAAGCAGCGCCGTCAGGAACACGGCAGCAGTGGGGCGAGCGTCGCTCGCTCGCGGGGAAACCGGCGCCTCGGCCGAAGAAGGGATCTCGCTCACGCTGTCGTGATCATCGCCGATCGGCGATGCCCCCGGCCCATTTTTTTCGCGCAGTGCGTAAAGGTCGGGCAGAGTCGGCGTACGTGCCGACCGCCAGCTCTCGTCCTTCCGCCCGCCCCAGCAGCTCGTCCCCAAGTCATCTTGGTTTCGGTCGCGCGCCGGCGCTGGTGTTCCTCGGTGACTATTACGGAACGCTCGCCACCGCGCGGACGCTCGGTCGTCGCGGCGTCGACGTGGTCCTCGCCGAGAGGGTGTCTCATCGCCTCGTGCGTGCGCAGGGCTCGCGCTACGTGAAGCGCCGGGTGACCTGCCCGGACATCGCCGACGTGCCGGCGTTCGTCCGCTGGCTGGTCGACTTCGGCCGCCGCGAGCCGGGGCACGTGCTCTACGCGGCGAGCGACGAGCTGGTGTGGATCTTCGCCAAGTACCGCGAGCAGCTCGCGCCCTATTTCAAGCTCACCTCCCCCGACCTGGCCACCACCTTGCGCTTGCTCGACAAGCACAAGCTGCACGACGCCTGCGAGGCGGCCGGCATGTCCACGCCGCGCACCTGGTATCCGCAAGGCGAGGAGGAGGCGCGCGCGCTCGCCCCCGAGATCCCCCGCCCGGTGCTCCTCAAGCCGCGCATGCAGGTGCAGCTGGCCAGCGGCTCCAAGGGGGGCAAGGTCGAGGCGGAGGACGATTTCGTTGCAAAGTACACCGACTTCGCCCGCGACAACTCTTTCGGCGCGGCGCTGGTGGCCGACGATCCGGACGTCGTCTGGCCGATGGTGCAGGAGTTCCTCGAGGCCGCGACCCACGACATCTACAGCCTGTCGGGCTTCGCCGACGGCGACCGCTTCGTGGTCCGCGCCGCGGTGAAGATCCTCCAGCGGCCGCGCAAGCTGGGGATCGGGCTGTGCTTCGAGAGCGCTCCCGTCGACCCGCGTATCGCCGAGAGCCTGCAGCGTCTGTGTCGCCAGCTCGGCTACCGCGGCGTCTTCGAGGTGGAGTTCGTCGAGCGCAAGCTGCTCATCGACTTCAACCCGCGCCCCTACAGCCAGATGGCCTTCGAGTCGGCGCGCGGGATGCCGCTCCCCTGGCTGTCGTACCTGCTGGCCACCGGCGACGAGGCGACCCTCGACTCGGAGGTCGAGAGGGCCAACGCGTGGAGCGATCCGCGCAGCTACGTCTACGCCCACGGCTTCCTCCTCGGCCTGGTCTCCACCGGGCAGATGCTCGCCCGCACCTTGCGCGGCGCCCCCGACGAGCACTGGCCGCGCTGGAAGCACGAGCACCGCGGGCGCTACACCGACGCGGTCCAGGATCGCGACGATCCGTGGCCGGCGCTCATCGACGTGGCCGAGCACGCGCGCAACTTCCTGAAGCACCCGCGCAGCTTCCTGCGCTCGCTCTCGCGTTGACGACGCTCGACGGCGCTCAACCCTCCTTCGGGTCGCGCTCCTTCGTCGCCAGCCCGTACTCTTCGAGCTTGGCGTAGAGCTGCGGGCGGCCGATGCCGAGCTGGCGCGCCGCCTCCGAGCGGTTGCCGCGGGCTCGCTCGAGCGCGCGGGTGATCATCCGCCGCTCGAGGTCGCTGGTCGCCTCCTTCAACGTCATCATCGGGCCGTCGGCGGCGGCGTCCGGGGCTTCGCTGGCGCGGCTGCGCGCGTCCTCGGGGCGACGGACCGACTCGGGCAGGTTGGCGACGTCGATGACCTCGCCGCCGGCCAGCGCCGCGGCCCGCTCGAGCACGTGCACCAGCTCCCGCACGTTCCCCGGCCAGGCATAATTGTACAGGAGGGTCATGGCCTCCTCGGAGACCGCGCGCGCGGGGGTCCCGTGGAGCGCGTGGGCCACCAGCAGCGGGATGTCGCTGCGCCGCGCCCGCAGCGGCGGCACCTCGATCTCGATGGTGCACAGGCGGTAGTAGAGGTCCTCGCGCAGCACCGAGCCGGGCTCGCCCGCCTTCACCTTCTTGTGGGTCGCGCTGACGATGCGCGCCTTGGAGACGAGCATCTCGCCGCCGCCGACCCGCTCGAAGGAGCCGTCGGAGAGGACGCGCAGCAGCTTGGTCTGCACGGCGCCGTCGAGGTCGCCGATCTCGTCGAGGAAGAGCGTGCCGGCGGTGGCCTTCGCGAAGCGACCGTCCTTCTTGGTGACAGCGCCGGTGAACGCGCCGCGCTCGTGGCCGAACAGCTCCGACTCCAAGAGCGTCGCCGGCAGCGCGGCCACGTTGACGGCCACGAACGGCTCCTTGGCGCGCACCGAGTAGTCGTGGACGGCGCG
>JAMFST010001187.1 GCA_026225435.1 Labilithrix luteola | reverse complement strand
CATCGGATCGGCGACCAGCTCGCATCTCCCGCCCTGGCGCTCGATGGCGCGGATCTTCTCCGTCGACACCGTCGCCGGCATGACCGCGACGAAGGGGAGCCCGATCAGGCGGGCGAAGTACGCTTCCGACACGGCGGTCGATCCGCTCGACGCCTCGACGACGGTGCTGCGCGGCCCGAGCCAGTTGTTGCAGAGTGCATAGAGAAAGAGCGAGCGCGCCAGCCGGTGCTTCAGGCTCCCGGTCGGATGGCTCGACTCGTCCTTGAGGTACAGGTCGACGCCGGGGAACCCGTGCGGCGCGAGCGCGAGGAGGTGCGTATCTGCCGAGCGCTGGAAGTCCGCCTCGATGCGCGCGACCGCCTCGCGCACCCAGTCCTTCTTCCCCTGCGAGCCTTGGATCATGATCGAGTAACCGGCATCATACTCGACGGGCCTCGCGTTCCTTCATGTACCGCCGCGGCGAGGTGCCCATCGTCTTGCGGAACATGGTGACGAAGCCGCTCGCGTTCTCGTAGCCGAGATCGCTCGCCACGCTCTGCACGCTGGCACCGCGAGAGAGCTTCTGGATCGCCAGCACCACGTGCAGCTGCTGGCGCCACCGCCCGAAGGAGAGGCCGGTCTCGCGGACCAGCAGGCGATTGAGGGGGCGTTCGGCCACGCCGATCCGCCTGGCCCACGTCTTCACGTCCGCGCTGTCCGACGGCTTCGTCGTCATCAACGTGACCAGCTTCTGCAGCCGCGGATCGGTCGGCATGGGCAGCCGGTGCGTCTCGGCCGAGATCGTCGTCAGCTCGTCGAGGAGCACCGCCACCAGGTGGGCGTCCGGGCCATCGAGCTTGTACAGAGCGGGCCGCGTCCCCAGGCGCATGATCACCTCGCGCAAGAGCGGCGTGACCGAGACGGCGCAGCAGGCGGACGGCATGTGCCCGGTCTCCTCCGGGTCGAGGTAGACGTTGTACCCCTCGAGCGGCGCGTGCGCGCGGATCCGGTGCTCCACGCCGCCGGGGATCCACAGCGCCGACTGCGGAGGAACGAGCCACCACGCGCTCGACGCCTCGCAGGTGAGCTCGCCGCGGACCATGTAGAACAGGTGCCCGGCGCGGTGGCTGTGGAGGTCCATCGTGAGCCCGCCGGTGGTCATGCTCCACCCGAACGTGCTGACCGGCCGGCCACTGCCAGGCCGGCCCTGCCGCACGTTCTCCTTGAGGACGAAGTGGCTGGCGAGCCCCTCGGGCGAGGCCTCCTGCGTCTCCTGATTGAGGATGCGAATGGGCCCCTGCGGGCGCGCCGAAGGCATGGCCGGATTGCGAAACAATGTGGCCGACTGAACCAATGCGGTCAACGGGCGTCGGTGCCAGCTTTGGCCTCGATGAATTCAACTCCCGAAACCACCACCGTCGTCATCCTCGGATCCGGAGTCTCCGGCCTGACGCTGGCAACCTTCCTACAGCTGTCTGGCATCCCCTGCGTCGTCCTCGAGCGGCGCCATCGCTCGTACATCGAGATGAGCCAGCGCGCCGGCGTCGTCGAGGCGCGCGGCGTGCAGATGTTCGAGCGATG
>JAMFST010001186.1 GCA_026225435.1 Labilithrix luteola | reverse complement strand
GCTGCCGTCGTACCTCGAGCCGAACGTCGTCTTCACCCCGCCGCCGCCCATGACCGGCTCGGCGCCGAGCGCCGAGGTGTACAAGGTGACCGGCGCGGACCTGCCGATGTCGGTGGCCGAGATCCGCGTCGATCCGGAGCTGATCCAGTCGGTGCGTCCGCCGGGGTCACTGGTGGGCGCGATGCCGGTCGCCTCGCCCGCGCCGCGTGCCGGGATCGTCGTGGCGGCGGTGCTCGTCGCCATCGTGCTGACCGGCGGGGCCATCTTCGCCGGGCTCCATTTCCTCGCCACCGGCTTCGGTGGCTCGGCAGACGCCGCGCAGGCCGACAGCTCGCCCCCTCCGCCGCGCCCGCTCGCGCCGGCCGCCAGCATGTCCCACTCCGGCGCGCCGCCGATGGTGTCGGTGGAGAGGGCGCAGCCGCCCCCGGTCGCCCCGAAGACGCACTGACGTGCCCGAGCTGCCGGACATCACGGCGTACAACGAGGCGCTGGAGCGAGTCTTCGGCGGCCACGCGCTGCGCCGCGTGCGGCTGGCGAGCCCCTTCGTGCTGCGGACCGTGCAGCCGCGCCCCGCGGAGCTCGAAGGAAAGGTGCTCGTCGGCACGCGGCGCATCGGCAAGCGCATCGTGCTGGTGTTCCCCGACGAGTACTTCCTCGTCATTCACCTGATGATCTCGGGGCGCTTCAAGCTCGCCAAGCCGGACGCGCCGGTGCCGGGCAAGGTCGGTCTGGCCGCCTTCGACTGGGTGGACGCGCCGACGTTGATCTTCACCGAGGCGAGCTCGAAGAAGCGCGCCTCGATCCACGTCGTGCGCGGCGAGGCCGACCTCGCGGCGCTCGATCCCGGCGGTCTCGAGCCGCTCGGCTCCACGCTCGCCGATTTTGCCGCGGCGCTCCGCAGCGAGTCGCGCACGTTGAAGCGCGCGCTCACTGATCCGCACATCCTCTCCGGCATCGGCAACGCCTACTCCGACGAGGTCCTCCATCGCGCGCAGATGTCGCCGCTGAAGATCACGTCGAAGATGGACGACGAGGAGATGGCGCGCCTGCACGCGGCGACCGAGGAGACGCTGCGCGAGTGGACGGCGCGCTTCAGCGCGGAGGCGGCCAAGTCCTTCCCGGAGAAGGTGACCGCCTTCCGCCCGGAGATGGCGGTCCACGGCAAGTACGGGCAGCCCTGTCCGCGCTGTGGCAGCAAGGTGCAGCGCATCGTCTACGCCGCCAACGAGGCGAACTACTGCGCCACCTGCCAGACCGGCGGCAAGCTGCTGGCGGACCGCTCGATGTCGCGGCTCCTGGGGAAGGATTGGCCCAAGTCGCTCGAGGAGCTGGAGGAGCGGCGGGCGTCGTCCCGGGCGGGAGGGGTGGTCGGCCCGACTCCTGCTAAGGGGCAGACGGAACCCGGCGCCCCCCATGTCCACCCTCGCTCCCGACCTGCCGCCGGATCTCCTCGGTCTCGACGATCCTGAACAAAAGCGGCGCCGGTCGTCCGCGCCGCCGCCTCCAGCTGGACCGGACGCGCGCCGGCCGAGTGGCGCATTTGCCGCCGGGCTGATCCTTTTGCACCTCGCCTGGGCGGCCTTCGTGGCGTGGCTGCTGCTGGTGGTGGCGATGAACCTGTTCTTCTCCACCAAGCTGCTGGCCAAGGTGGTGAGCAGCCGGCCGGACAGCGTGGTGATGGACTACCGCTCTGTGCACAGCTGGTGGCCGGGGCACGCGCACGTCGAGGGGCTCCACCTGCGTGGCAGCGACGACAACCTCGAGTGGACGCTCGATGTCGAGAGCGCCGATGCGAAGATCGCGCTGTTCGATCTGTTCGGGAAGTTCTTCCACGCGACCTACGTGCGGGCGAGCGGCGCGAAGTTCCGCCTCCGTCGTCGCCTGCCGGCGGCGTACTTCGACGGCGATCCGCGCTACGTCGCCGCGCTCCCGCCGATCGCCGACCGGCCGTTCCCGCCGCTGGCGCCCGACCCGCCGTCGCCACCCGTCGAAGGGCCGATGCTCGACGTGTGGAAGATCGCCATCGACGACGCCGAGGTGAGCCACCTGCAGCAGATCTGGGTGGAGGATCACAAGGTCGACGGCGACGGTGAGGTGAGCGGAGGCTTCGCGCTGGTGCCGACGCAGTCGCTGTCGGTCGGGCCGGTGCACCTCGTCTCGCGCGGGCTGGACGTTACCGCGGGGCAGGTGCCGCTGGCCGAGCACCTCGTCGGCGACGTGTTCGCCACCATCGGTCCGGTCGATCTGCAGACGGCGCCGGGCGCCAAGCTGCTCGACTTCCTCTCCGCCGATGTCCACGGCACGGGCTCGGTGCCGAACCTCGAGGCGGTCAACTACTACACGCGCAGGACGCCGCTGGCCGTGCATGGCGGGGCGGGGGCGATGAGGCTCGATCTGGTCATCGGCGACGGCGTGCTGCAGCCCGCGAGCGAGATGACCCTCGAGTCGCAGGGCGTGACCGCGTCGCTCGGTGGCGTCGACACCAGCTCGGACCTGCTGCTGCGCCTGCGCATCGAGGGGGACGACACGCATGTGCGCGCCGACGCGACGCACCTGTCGGTCCGCACCGACAAGGGGGTTCCGCTGGCGGAGGCGCCGTCGCTGGCCTTCGATCTCGACGTGGGGACGCGCGCGCTCGACCGGGTCGCGCTCAAGCCAGCGATGGCGGTCGACGTCGGGGATCTGTCGATCCCGCACGTCGAGACGTGGAACGCGATCCTCGGCTCCGACAAGCTCACCGTGGCGCGCGGCGAGCTGCACGGGCGGCTCCACGGCGAGCTCGAGCCGGTGTGGACCACGGGCCGTGGCGAGCTGTCGCTCCACGGGCCGCTCGCGGTCGTCGCCAACGGGACGCACGTCGCCGCCGGTGTCGCCGTCGACGCGAAGGTCGTCTCGTTCGACCTCGACAAGGGGCAGGCGGATCTGAGCGGCTCGCGCGCCGAGGCTCGCGACGTACGCGTCGACGGGCAGAGCGACGGGCCCTGGTGGGGGCGCGCGGAGCTGAGCAAGACGCAGCTGAGCTGGCAGAAAGGGGTCCGCGCGGAGACCGATGTCGACGTGCAGTCGGCCGATGCGCGCCCGGTGCTCCTCTTCCTCGCCGATCAGGGGACGATCCCCGGCTGGGTGCACACCGTGCTCACGCTCGGCAACGCCCGTGGGCGCGCGCACCTCGCGGTCGGGCCGGGCTCCTTCGACATGGATAACCTCGTCGTCACCGCGTCGGAGCTCGACACGCGCGCCTTCCTCCACGTGCATCCGGGGTCGGGCTCGACCCCTGATGCGGGGAGCACACCGAAGACGTGCGTGCTCATCACGTCGGGCCCCTTCGCCGTGGGCGTCGACGGTCGGCAGAAGGGCGCCTCGCTGGTGCTGCTGAACGCACGCGACTGGTTCGCCGGCGCGGCGCCTTGCAAGTGAACCGGCTCGAGCGTGACGCCGGCATGGGCGCTGCAGAGCGGGGCACATGGCCGCCACTGCTCCCAGCTCCACCTCGCTCCGAACCTCGTCCACCGACCCGACCCGGCAATCGTCGGGCGAGTTCGCGCGCGCGGGAAACTCCGGGATTAGCCGGGTGAGCAGGGGGACCATCGTGTCGCACCGACCTCCACCCGCGGCGCCCGAGCCTCCGCCGTCCACCGGACAGCGCGTGCCCGGCCTCTTCACCAGCGACACGGCCAAGGGCATTTTTGCGCGCCTGTCGCGTGCGCGCACCACCGGCCTGGCCGCGGAGCTCGCCTTCTGGTTGTTCCTCGCCATCCTCCCCATCGCCGCCGTCGCCGGCCTGGTGACCGCGCGCCTGGCGAGCACCAACGGCGGGGTCAACGCGATGATCTTCGGCTCCACGCCGCCGGCCATGCGCGACATGCTTCAGAAGGAGCTCACCGACGTCGCCGCCTGGAACGGCGGGAGCGTCGGGCTCTTCGCCGCCGTGACCTTCGTCTGGCTCGCGTCGAGCGGCGTGCAGGCGATCTTCGACGCCATCGAGCTCGAGGTCGGCGCCTCGCGCCCGTGGTGGAAGAAGCGCCTGCTGGCGATCTTCAGCTGCGTGATCCTCTCGGTGGGCGCCGCGGCGCTCGGCTTCATCTTCGGGGGCGCTTCCAAGCTCGCGGCCCTCACCGGGCAGGAGCTGCCCACCTGGCTCACGCACGCGGCCGGCGGCGCGCTCAGCATCGGCGCCAGCGCCGTCGTCGCCTTCCTCCTGATGGCCGGTCTGTACGTCGCCGGCGTGCCCAAGAGCGCGCGCAAGCGCATCGCCGTGCTCCCCGGCGCGCTCGTGGCCGTGGTGCTCGAGGGGCTCCTCGGCTGGGGCTACACGATCTACGTGCAGACCTCCGGCACCGGCAGCGCGTACACCGGCACCCTCGCGGTGGTCGGCGTCACCTTGATGTCGCTCTACCTGCTGGCGATGGCCATCCTCGTCGGTGTCGAGGCGGGCATCCTCGTCGGCGAGCGTCGCCTGCTGATCCTGCGTGCTCGCTTCGAGGCCGAGCGCGACGCGCGGCTGGCACCCTGATGGAAACGTCGATACCGCCGACTGACCGAACTGCCCCGCTCGGCCAGCCGCGCGGCAAGATGCACCGGCGGTCGAGCCAGCGCCGGCGGGAAAGCAGCGGTCTCGACGCGTGGTCCCCGGTTTGCTTTGGTGAACGTCCGTGAAGACGCCGAAGCCGCGGTCCCACTACGAGCGCACCTCTCTCCGCGAGGCGCGCGCCGCGTTCGCGAACCCTCTGCTCACCCCCTTGTCGGCGCTGGCGCATCTCGCGCTCGAAGCGCGGCAAGAAGGAAAGCAGGATGCGCTGGCGCTCCCCGCCAAGCGGCTGTCCCGCGCGCTCAGCACCGCGCTCGCGCTCCTGCACGCGCTCACCTTGAAGACGCTCAGCACCCAGCGGGTCGTCGAGACGTTCCGCAAGGCCGGGTACCGGCGGGTGAAGAGCCTCGCCGACGTGCAGAAGCTCGATCTCTGGGAGGTCGACGAGGTGGCCGACTCGCTCCGCGGGAAGTACCTGCTCGCGGCGGCGGGGAGCGGCCTCGTCGCCGGCTCCTTCGGTCTGGTCGGCGCGACCACCGACCTGCCGCTGATCACCGGGATGGCGCTGCGCTGCCTCGACGAGTGCGCGCTGCACTACGGCTTCGACCCGTCGCTGCCGGCGGAGCGCAGCTTCATCGTGAAGGTGCTGGCGGCGGCGCTGGGGCCGGCGGCGAGCGCGAAGGCGGCCAGCCTCGAGGAGGTGGTGCACCTCGCGCTCTCGATGAAGAGGCACTGGGAGACGCGCCGGTTCCGCGGCGTGAGCCTGCCGATGGCGGCGCAGCTTCTGCGGCGCGGCGCGCAGATGATCTCCGGGAAGAAGAGCTCGAAGCTCCTCGGCACCGTCGGCGCGGCAGCGACCGGCGGGGTGAACACCTGGCTGATGATGGGCGTCCTCCAGGCGGGCATGTCGGCCTACCGCGAGAAGTTCCTCCTGCGCGGGATCGGCAAGAAGAAGCGCTCGGCGCGCGCATCTGCGCCGCCCGCGAGCGCGGCGGCGGCGAGCAGCGCGGGTACGACTCCGCGTGCACCCAAGGGCGCGGCGGACATTCACTGATCCGAGCTAGCGCCTAAGGCTGCGCGTCGGCGTCGGCATCGTCGCCCGCGTCGGCATCACCGGCGTCTGCCGGTGAGCCAGCGTCGGTGACGGGCAGGCCCATTCCGACCTGGTAGTGGCGGAGGATGGCCGAAGCGTCGAGTGGTTGCGCGTAAAGTGCAAACTCGTCGAGCGCGCCGAGGTAGATGGTGGGCTCGTCGTTGTTGCTGTCGGTGGTGCCCGGCTCGCCGCCGAGCACCAGCTCGGTCGCCTGCAGGAAGCCGAGCGATCCGCCGTTGGTGACGACGCTGTCGAAGACGGCGCCGTTGACGTAGATCGCGAGCCTCGCCGTGATGGAATCGTAGGTCACGACGACGTGCACCCAGGGGATCGCCGTGCCATCGAGCAGCGCGCTCGACTTGTACAGCAAGCGGGTGTCGTCCCCGCTGGTGATGCGCTCGGTGAAGAAGCTGTCCCCGCTCACGCCGGCGGTGAACGCTTGCCGGCTGGCGTCGAAGCCCTCGTCGCGGCTCCAGAAGCGGCCGTAGCCGCCGTCGGCGATCTGCGCCGGATCGGGCCGCGCCCAGACCTCCACGCTGTACGAGACCTTCCCCTTGAACGAGTAGTCGACGTTGTCGGACAGCGAGATGGCGTTCTGCTGCCCGCCGAGCTGCCCGTTCAGGTACACGGCCGTGTCGGGATCGCCGACGATGGCGCCGGGGACGCCGAGCTGCACCGCGGACGCGAGGTACGCGCCGCCGCTGACGATGCTCGCGTCCACGACGCCGTCGTTCATGAAGATCTGCGTCGGCGTCGAGGCGTCGGGCGGGTCGTCGAGCCGCACGTAGAGGAGCGGCTGGTCGGCGAGGACCGTGCGGGCGTATGCCGACAGCGATCCTGCGTCGGTCACCGGCGGTGCGCTGTCGGCCCGCGCGTCGTGGGGGCCAGCGTCACCTGGCTGCGCAGCGTCGGCGACCGATGCGTCGGTCGATTGCGAATCGTAGTCGTCGAGCGGAACGAAGAGCGAGCAGGCCGCGAGAGAGGCCGTCGCCAGCGTCACCGCCAGGATTCGCGCGGAGACGGTCGCCATCAGAAGGACCAGCGGAGCGCGCCGCGGAGGCCGCCGGCGGAGACGTCGAGGTCGGGCTGGAAGCGCCAGCCGACGCTGTCGCCCGCCCGGTCGCGGAGAGACGGCCGGGTGAAGAAGACGAAGGCCGCGCCGGCGAGGGAGACGAGCCCGAGGCCTCCGGCGATGTCGGCGACGATGAAGCGTGTGCGCACGGTGCTCACGTCGCTCGAGGAGCAGCTCGGCTTGCAGGCCGACAGGGTGCTCTCGAGGCCGGGATGGGCGTAGAGCGCCGCCAGCCCGAAGCCGCCCCACGTCGCCAGACCGGCGAGCCCCACGCCGCCGAGCGCCCAGGCGAGGGGAGGGACGGGGCGCACGCTCCCGGCGACCGAGACGTAGGCCGCCGGGGCTTGCACCATCACGCGCCGATCGTGCTCCCCTTCGCGCACCAGCACGCGGGTGGAGTACGCCTCGCCGCGCGGCGTCGTGATGATCAGCCGGTGCGCGCCGGGGTCGACGGCCAGCGCGCGACCGTCGAGGCTCGTCGCCCGCCGCTCGCCATCGACGCCGAGCGTGACGTCGCTGCGATCGTGCCCTTCGCGATCGGTGAACGAGACGACCAGGCTGGGGGTCGCCGCCTGCACCTCGGTGTACCAGCGCACGCAGTCGTCGCGGACGGCGCCCGGGCAGAGCGAGCTGCCGCAGCGAGTCAGCTCGCTCGCCGCCTTGCGCAGGTGGCCGTCCTTGCGATCGCGCTGCGCGTCGACGTAGCTCGAGAAGCACACCGCCTTCTCGTCGGCGCGCGCGAGGGCGGGCGCCCCGAAGAAGCTCGAGACGAAGCCTGCCGCCCCCGCTGCGCTGACAGCGACGAGACGTACCGCGCTCCGGAAGCGGCTCACGCTCAGAAGCACTCCGGCCGCGGGACGCGAATGCCGTCGGCGGTGACGGTGAACGGGCTGGTGCAGTCGGGCTTCTTCACCGGCCGGGAGCGAGGCGCGCGTGCGGGGGCAGCGCTCGCACGCCGAGCGTCGACGGTGGGGGGAGTCGCCGGAGGCGGTGCGCTGGCCATGACGGCCACGACAGAAGCGGCCGCCGCGTCACTCGGCGTCGCCGCCACCAGCGCCGTCGTCGAGGAGATCGCGCCCGCGGTGTTCGCCGCTGCGACCGCCGCTTAGTGTTCGCCTCGTCGCATCCAGCCAAAGGCGACGAGCCGTGCGGTCAGGACCAGGTCCTCCGCCGCCACGGCGAGCCGCTGCGCGCGCCGACGCGTCTTCGGGGGCGGAGGG
>JAMFST010001185.1 GCA_026225435.1 Labilithrix luteola | reverse complement strand
CAGCTCCGACCGAACCTCCGATGCGTACGCGGTGCTCATGCTCGATCCCCGCGACCATGGATGCACCAGGCGTACCGCTCGCGCCGCGCTGCGAAAGAGCCGGCGCGTACCTTCATTGGCGCCACGTTTACGAGCCACGGGGAGTGCGCGCGTGGCAAATCGCGACGGCTCCCCGGCATCACCGGTAGGCATGCAGGGTGCACTCGCGCTCCCCGGTGACGACGTCGACCCGCCCGAAAGGCACCACGAAGAGCCGCACGAAGACCCGTGCGAGCGCGCTCCTCGCTCGCTACGACGAGAAGCGCCATTTCGACCAGACGCCCGAGCCGTCCGGAAAAGAGAACTTCCGCACGTCGAAGCTGATACCGGCGCTTCCCGCGGGCAGCTACCGCTTCGTCGTGCAGAAGCACCACGCCTCGCGGCTGCACTATGATTTCCGCCTCGAAGCGGACCAGGTACTCAAGTCCTGGGCGGTCCCCAAGGGGCCGTCGCTCGACCCGGCCGACAAGCGGCTGGCGATGCAGGTGGAGGATCATCCGCTGTCGTACTTCGACTTCGAGGGGGTCATCCCGTCGGGGAATTACGGCGCAGGTGAGGTGATCGTGTGGGACGTCGGTGCGTACACGCTCGCGCCGGGCGAGGGGGACGATCCGGGCAAGGCGATCGAGGCCGGCAAGATCAAGTTCGTCCTCGCCGGCAAGAAGCTGCGCGGGATGTTCACGCTGGTGAAGATGCACGGGCGCAGCGGCGACCACGCGACAGGCGGCAAGCCCTGGCTGCTCATCAAGGACAAGGACGACTACGTGCGGCACGAGGACGTGACCGCCGACGGCACCTCCGCCGTCACCGGCAAGACGCTCGACGACGTGGCCCACGATCCCAAGGCGCCGCACTGGCAGTCGAACCGCCCCGCCAGGAGCGAGACGGCGGCGAAGGCTCCGACGCCGAAGAAGGCCGCGAAGGCGAAGAGCGTCAAGCGCACCAAGGCGGACCCCTTTCCGCACGTGAAGACGCCGATGCTGGCGACGCTCGCCGATGCGCCATTCGACGACGACGCCTGGCTCTTCGAGGTGAAGTGGGACGGATTCCGCGCGCTGGCGACCATCGACCCCGACGGCACCGTCGATCTCCGCTCGCGCAACGGGCTCGATCTGGGCAAGCGCTTCCCCCAGCTGCGCACCATGGCGAGCGGCTTCGTGCCGGGTCCGGGCTCGGACCCTGATGGGAAAGGCGGCCACCCGCTCCTGGTGGACGGGGAGATCGTCGTCTTCGACGAGGCGGGGCGCTCGTCGTTCCAGGCGCTGCAGAACGCCGAGAGCGGGCAGCGCGCGGCGGCGACGTTCGTGGCCTTCGACCTGCTCTACGCCGACGGACGCGATCTGCGCGGGTTGCCGCTCGACGCGCGCAAGGAGGCGCTGGCGGCCCATATCGTCGACGGTCAGCAGCAGGTGCTCCTGTCGAAGCACGTCGTCGGCGCGGGCAACCAGATGTTCGCGCTCGCCGAGAAGAACCGCCTCGAGGGGATCATCGCCAAGCGACGCGACTCGCTCTACCGCGAGGCACGCACGAAGGACTGGCTGAAGATCAAGGTCAAGAACGAGCAGGAGGTGATCATCGTCGGCTACACCTCGCCGCGCGGCACTCGCTCCGATCTCGGCGCGCTGATCCTCGGGGTGTACGAGGAGGTCGACGGGAAACGAGCGCTGGTCCCCGCGGGGCACGTCGGCACGGGCTTCGATCGGAAGATGCTCGCGACGCTGCGCAAGAAGCTCGATCCGCTGAAAGTCGCCAGGAGCCCGCTGAGTCGCTCGATCAAGGCGAACGGCGAGGTGCACTGGGTGAAGCCGGTGCTCGTCTGCCAGGTGCGCTTCGCCGAGTGGACCGAGGACGGCATCCTGCGCCAGGCGTCCTTCCTCGGCATGCGCGACGACAAGGCGGCGCGCGAGGTGGTGCGCGAGCTCCCCAAGGTGCATCCCGCGGAGGAGGCGGCGCCGGCAAGCGGAGCGAAGACGGCACCGAAGGCGACCAAGGCCGCGACGAAGACCGGCACCTCCGGCCTCGACGCGCTCGACAGCGACGCCAGGAGCGCCAGCGTCACCGTCGGCGACCGGACGCTCGCCGTGTCCAACCTCGGCAAGGTGCTCTATCCCGGTCCCGCGGACGGCATCACCAAGGGGCGGATCCTCGCCTTCTACCGCGACATCTCGCCGTATCTCCTGCCGCACTTGGCGCGCCGCCCGCTGACGCTCGAGCGCTACCCCGACGGGATCGAGGCGAGCTCCTTCTTCGAGAAGAACGTCCCCCGCGGCGCGCCGCCGTGGCTGACGACGCAGCGGGTGGCGCACGGGATGTACTCGTCGCGGGACAAGCCGAAGCGGCCGCACATCGACTTCGTGGTCTGCGACGACCTCGCCTCGCTCATCTGGCTGGTGAACCTCGGCTCCTTCGTGATGCACATCTGGACCTCGCGCGTGGAGACGCTCGATCAGCCGGACTGGGTGCTCTTCGATCTCGATCCGGGCGAAGGGTGCACCGTGAAGACGATGGCGCTGGTGGCGCTGGCGGTGCGCGACGCGCTCGAGGCCATCGGCCTTCCCAGCCTGGTGAAGACCACCGGCGGGCACGGGCTGCACGTCATCGTGCCGCTGGCTCCTGGCTACGACTACGACGAGGCCAAGGCCTTTGCCGAGCTGGTGGCGCGGCGGGTGGAGTCGCAGGTGCCGGAGCTGGTGACGCTCGAGCGCACCATCGCCAGGCGGCCGGCCGGGCGCATCTACTTCGACTACGTGCAGGTCGGGCGCGGCAAGACGATGGTGCCGCCCTACGTGCTGCGCGCCAAGCCGGGGGCGCCGGTGTCGATGCCGCTCGAGTGGAGCGAGGTCGAGGCGATGAAGCGCAGTCGGTCGGACGACACGACCACCGAGATGCGCAAGTTCACCTTGAAGAACGCGCTCGCGCGGCTGGAGAAGAAGGGCGACCTCTGGGGGGCTGTCACGGGCCCGCTCGAGAAGCGCGGCGTGAAGCTGGAACCGGCGTTGAAGAAGGCCGCCAAGGCCTGGACCTAGCGCGATTCTCGATGACGCTGATCGCGCCATCGATGAATCCTGCGCCAACGCCCAAGTGGGGTCGCTGGCGACCAGCTCCGCGAGCCGAGCGATGTCTAGCCGATGTTCAAAAGGACGCGTGCAGGCCGAGGCCGCCGCTCTTGCCGTCGAACCACGGCGTCGGGGTGACGAGAAGCTTGCCGGT
>JAMFST010001184.1 GCA_026225435.1 Labilithrix luteola | reverse complement strand
GTCGGCGTAGCCGTCGTCGTCCTGGTAGGTCGCGGGGTCGTATTGCCCGGCGCTCGTGGGCTCGGTGGTGCTCCAGGCGCGCCCCTTGATCAGCCAGGTGACCCCCAGGTTCTGCGTGAACGGATCGAAGGGGTCGTTCGCCACGATGTACGCCGCCCCCTGCATGCCGAAGCGGTGGTCGTCGCGGTGCGGGTAGGTCACGGCGGGGAGCAGCGCCGACAGATCCGGGAGGATGCCGAAGGTGGCGATCCCCGCCGGCCGGGTGCCGCGCTGCTGAAGCGACTCGCCCGAGCCGAGGCTGGCCGCGATGGCGAGGTAGCCGGACAGCGTCGAGGTGCACGTCACGTTGGTGGTCCGCGGCCCGGCGGCGACCGGGAACGAGCCGCTCGCCTGCACCTTCTGCCACGCGTCGCTGACCGACCAGGTCACGGTGGTGGCCGCGGTGGCACGGGTGGTGAACGTGAGCTGCACCGGCGAGGCGAGCGGGTACACCCGTCCGCTGTTGCCGCCGGGCGTGCCCAGGGTGTCGGCCTCGATGGCGTCGGTCCCGGCCGCTGCGGCGCCGCCGGCGCTCGCGGCGCCGCACGTGAGCGCCGTTGCGCCGAGCGCGCCGACGCTGGCATCGAAGCCGGCGCCTCCGTCCGCGCCGCCCGCGCCGGGCATCGTCGGCAACCCGATGTCCGTGCTGCCGCCGCCGGTGCTCGCGTCGGCGCCGTCGATGGCGCTCCCCGCCGAGGCGCCGCTGCCCGCGCTCCTCGGCGAGCCACCGTCGCTCCCCGAGCTGCTGCACGCGAGCACGAGGAGCGCCCCGACCGCCCCCGCGTGTGACGTCAGATGCGGATGCCGGTGCCCTTCACGTCGCGCTCGTCTCATCGAAGAGAGAAGACGGGGGCCGTCGCCGGGCGTCGCAGAAAATCTTCTACGCGGCGGCGCAGTCGCAGTTCTTGCGAATCCAGCCGAAGAGCGCGTCCAGGTCGATCGGCTTGGGGAGCAGCGCCACGCCTGCCGGGGCGTGCGAAGGGGCCGAGGTCGACATCAGCACCGGCAAGGTAGCGAGCTGCGCGTCGTCGCGCAGGACGGTCAGCATCTCCGCCCCGGTCATCCCCGGCATCATCAGGTCGAGGATGATGAGGCAGGGGCGCTGCGTCTCGAGGATCTTCATCCCCTCCTGCGCGCTCGCGGCGAGGACCGCGGAGCACCCCTCCATCTCGATGACCTCGCGAAGCGTCTCGCGAATGTCTTGTTCGTCGTCGATGACGAGCACGCAGGCAGAAGTCGCGAACATGATTCAGATCTCCACGGGAAGGAGCACGTCGAAGCGCGTCCCCTCTTCCGACGAAGAACGCACATCCACCCTACCTCCATGGGCGTCGACGATCCGCTCCGCGATGTAAAGACCGAGCCCGAGACCGGAGTTGCGACTGGCCGGCTTGGAATTTCGCACGAAAGGATTGAAGATCACCGGCAAGAACTGCGCGTCGATGGGCGGACCGCCGTTCTCGATACGCACGCGCACGTCTTCGCCGGTGAGCTGCAGCGCGACGCGAACCGGGCTCGACGGATCACCGTGGAGCACCGCGTTGCCCACCAGGTTCGACAGCACCTGCTCGAAGCGATCGGCGTCGAGGCGGGAGCGGCAGCTCTCGTCCATCTGCAGCTCGATGAGCTGATCGGGGTGTGCGCCGCGAACCTCGTCGACGATGCGGGCGACGATGGGCGCGAGCGGCACCGGCTCCCCGCTGCGCGTGATGGGGATCCCTCCGGCGAGACGCGCGCGGGTGAGATCGAGCAGCTGGTCGATCATCCGCTGCATCCGCTCGCCGCTGCGGATGATCCGTTCGAGCTGCGGACGGATCTGCGCGACGACGCTCTCGCGCTTGATGAGGATGCGCGCGGTGGTGAGGACCGCGCTCAGCGGATTGCGCAGATCGTGACCGAGCACGCCGAGGAAGGTCTCGCGGAACGCCTGCTCGCGCCGCCGGTCGTCGATGTCGACGCTCGAACCGATCCAGCGGCGGAGCTTCCCGGCGCCGTCGTGCAGCGGGCGCACGCGCGTGAGGAACCAGCGCGAGGTGCCGTCGCCGCCACGCAGCGTGTGCTCCATCTCGAAGGGCTGACCGGTCGCCAGGCACTCCCGCCAGCGCACGCGGATCACCTCGAGCGCCGCCGGATCGTCGACGGTGCGCACGCCCATCGTCTTGATGTCCTCCGGCCGGGTGCCGGTGAACTCGTACCAGCGACGGTTGTAGAAGTCGGCGCGGCCGTCGGCCAGCGTCGTCCAGGCGAGGTCCGGCAGGTTGTCGACGACCTCGCGAAGATCACGCTCCGCCAAGCGCACCTCCGCGATCATCCGCAG
>JAMFST010001183.1 GCA_026225435.1 Labilithrix luteola | reverse complement strand
GGTGGCCACCTTCATCCCCTCCTTGCCGCCGAGCGAGGTGCCAATCGGCCGGCGCGTGAAGCCATCGCCCACCGGCGTCCACCCCACGTATACCGGCCCCTCGAAGTTGCCGCTGATCCCCGGCGCCAGCTCGCGCGGCTTGCCGTCGTTCTTGCGCCAGATCTCCAGCGGGCGCTTCGGCTCTCCGGTGCGCGTCCACAGCGCGCGCCCGTCGTAGGTGAGCCGGTCGGACAGCACGTAACGCTGTTCCACACCGGGCAGCTCCGAGCCGTCGTCGAGCACCACCGCGCCCCACTCCCCCCGGGAGAGACGCCCGCCGAGGTCACCGACCCCGCCGCTGTACTCCATGTCTCCCACGCCCATCTGGTGCAGGTGCACGGCGCCGTCGCGCAGGTAGGTGAAGAGCGGGTGCGCCGGCACCAGCAGCTTCCCCGGCAGGTCGCTCATCCGCTGGGTGAAGGTCGCCACGGCGCTCCGGTCGCGCGCGTCGGGGATCTGCTTGCGCGGGTCGTAGCCGAGCGCGATCAGCTGCACCACCAGCGCCAGCGGCAGGAGCGCGGCGACGGCGGGGTGGTCGGCAAGAGCGAGCTCGCCCTCGCCGGAGGTCTTGCGTGTAACACTGTTACCGAACACCAGCGCCGTCGCCAGGCTGCCGAAGACCGCCACCGGCATGAAGCAGTTCGCATACGCCCACTGCGTGCTGTGATTGAGCGCGCTGGCGATCGCTCCGGCGACGAACATCCACGCCCAGAAAGCGGGCAAGAGCGGCGCTTCGTACCCCGGCGCCGATCGTGCGCGCCTGGTGAGGAGGCGCCAGGCGAGCACCAGCACCAGCACCGCGATCGGTGGCACCAGCTGCCGCCGGCGCGGCACGATGTACCAGAGCTGCGCGTAGAACATGTGGTAGCCGCGCATGTCGGTCGAGCGCTGGATGATCGCGGCCACGAGGAACACGAGCAGGATGCCCGCCACGATTCGCCACGGCCACGCGCGGAACGAGAGCGCCAGCAGCGGGAACACCAGGAACGCTGCCGCCAGGAAGAGCAGGTCGCGCCAGTAGTAGAAGCCGAAGTTGTCCCAGTAGAACCGGTGCCCCTGGTGCCCGGCGACCACGTAGGTCCAGAACCAGCCGCCCGTCGCGCGGTTCATCACCAGCGCCAGCGCGCCCGCGACCACCCCGCCGGTCAGCGCGAACACCAGCGCCAGCTTCCGGTCGCGCTGCAGCAGCGGAAGGAACGCCACCGCCGCCACGATGGCCCCCGTCTGCTTGGCGAAGTACGCGGCGACGAAGACCGCCGCCGCCAGCAGCACCTGCGGCACGGTGCGCGCGCGGTACGTGAGGTACGCGGCGCCCAGGGTGACCGCCATGGCGAGCGCGTCCGGCCGGGCGATGTCGAAGTACGCCCCGCAGATGCGGAACGACGCGGCGTAGAGCCCGGCGGCGACCAGCCCGGTCCCCACGCCCACCTCGCGCCGCCCGATGTGGAACAGCAGCCCGAAGGTCGCGAGCGTCGCGGCGATGGACACCGCGCGCCCGGCGCCAAAGGTCACCCCGGCGAGCTTGAAGACCGCGGCGACCAGCGCCGGGTACGCCGGCGGATAGAAGAAGGCGACGAAGTCAGCGCTGGGCTTGGCGTAGATCGGCAGCCCGTGCAGGAGGCGCACGGCGTGCGTGAGCATGCCCCCCTCCATCCACTCGATCTCGAACGGGTACGAGCACCGCGAGACAGCGACGAAGACGAAGAGGAGCAGGTAGCCCGCGCAGCCGAGGACGACCACGTCGCGCAGCGCGCTCGCCTGTCGGCCGGAGCTCATGGCGCGCGACCATACGGCAAACTCCTCGTGCCGTCAGAGCCTTGAAACAGACCGTGACGGACGCGGTTCCCGGCTCAGATGCCGATCTGATTCTTGAGCGTCTTGTCGTTCCAGAAGAGGTACTCCTCGTTCACCACGCCGTTGTCCGCGTGGGTGATCGTGGCGATCCAGATCTTGAACGGCTTGCCGGTCGGGGCGACGGTCTTGCCGTCCGGGGTGGACATCGGCTGGGTGAAGGTGCCGGCGGCGACGCGCACGACCGTGGTCCACTCGCCGTTGACCGTCTTGGTCGGCTCGCCGTCGACGCGCGCGTCCGGGGCGAAGGCGAACATGCTGTCGAGGTCGCCGATGTGCTTCTGCAGACCGACCGTCACGTGACCGTCGGGCCAGTGGACCTTCAGGTCGGGGGAGTCGCTCTTGTGGAGCTCTTCCCACTTGTTGCCGCTCTTGGCCTTCGAAGAGCCGGCGACCTCGGTGGAGGTGGTGGTCGTGGTCCCGTTGGCGGCGGCGACGCCCGGCTCGGCTGCTTGCGCCGAGGCGCATCCGGAGAGCGTGGCGAGCGAGGTGACGAGCGCGAGAGCGGAGGCGGCGATGAACGAGGTACGCATGGGAGGTTCCTTCTTGTTGCTTGGTACTTTGGTGCGGAGGACACACGCGTCGAGACAGCTGACGGCGGCCGGGGCGACTTCTTGCCCCAGGGGCAAACGGACCTTAGCCTGGACTATGATGCGATGCGTCGCAGGACGTTGTCGAATTAGTATCGAAATACGATTTATTTCTTTCCACCGCGCAAATTACGCGCACTTGGCCCCTGAGCCCGTCCGTTTCGTTTATGACGCACCGGTGTCAGCAGGGTGTGTTGGCCATGACGTAGGGCGCGGCCGGCCGACCCGACAAGAGCCTCCAGCGGCCGATCCCGAATGAGGTGCGACATCTCGTCCCGTACGCGTGGATGGTCGTTGCTCGCGCGGTGCTTCCACGTACGCTGGTATTCGGGGCGGTCGTCGTTCGATCGCAAGTGGGAGACGATGGAACACGCAGCTTCATGACCGAGGCTCGCTCGAGTGATGCGCTCGCGGCCGACCTGGTCGCTCTCGTTCGTGAGAACGAGGCGCTCCGCCAGGAGATCGCCCGCCTCCGTCAGACGCCGCAGTCGCGGCCGCCGCCGAGCATACGGCCGGTCGACCCCGACCTGGCCAGCGAGCGGGAAGCGCGCCTGCGAATGTACGAGCACTTCATGATCGCGCCCTTCGCCGTCGCCGCCTTCGTCGGGCCGCAGCACGTCGTCGAGTTCGCCAATCCCATGGCCCTGCGCGCCTGGCGCAAGGACCGCGCGGTCATCAAGAAGCCGATCGCCGATGCGCTCCCGGAGATCCGCGATCAGCCGTTCATCGGGTACCTCGACGCCGTCCGCGCCACCGGTACGCCGTATCGCGGCTTCTCCGAGCTCGCTCGCCTGGAGCGCGTGGCCGGCGGCGAGCTCGAGGACGCGTACTTCGACTTCATCTACTCGCCCATGCGCCAGCGCGACGGGACGATCGACGGCATCCTCATGTTCTCCTTCGAGGTGACCGAGCAGGTGGAGGCGCACAACGACCGGCTCCGCTACATCGAGGAGGCGCGCCTCGCCGAGCAGCTCGTTCGCGACGTCATCGACAACCTGCCCGACCTGGCGTGGACCCTCACCTCCGAGGGCCGGCCTGACTTCTTCAACCTCCGCTGGTACGAGTACACCGGCGTCGTGAAGGGGAGCGGGCCGCTCACGGGCGACGAGTCGATCGCCGATCCGAAGGTGGTGCTCGAGCAGGTCATTCCTCGCTGGATGGCGGGCGTCGCCTCCGCGAAGCCCTTCGAGCTCGAGTTCCCCTTGCGCGGCGCCGACGGCACCTCTCGCTGGTTCCTCACCCGCGTACGCCCGCTGCACGACGCGTCTGGTGCCGTCGTCCGCTGGGTCGGCACGAGCACCGACATCGACGATCGCAAGCGGGAGGAGAGCTTTCGCGAGACCTTCCTCGGCGTGCTCGGGCACGACCTGCGCAACCCGCTCAGCGCCATCCTCACCACCTCGCGCCTCATGGCCAAGCGCGATCCGAGCAAGCCGAACAGCCCGGCGCAGATCGAGCGGATCATCCGCAGCGGGATGCGCATGCAGCGGATGATCGACCAGCTGCTCGACCTGACGCGCGCGCGCATCGCCGGCGGCATCCCCCTGAATCGCAGCGCGGAGCCGGTGGCGCTCGCGCCCATCGTCGCGCGCATCGTCGACGAGATCCGCGGGGCGAACCCCGACCGGGTGATCGACGTCCAGGTCGACGAGACCTGCGCCGTGCGCCTCGACGCCGATCGCTTCGAGCAGGTGGTGTCGAACCTGCTGGGCAACGCCGTCCTCCACGGGGATCCGGCGACCGCGGTGCTGGTGACGCTCGAGCCCGAAGCGGGCCACGTCTCGCTCCACGTGCAGAACGGCGGCGCCCCCATCGACCCGGCGTTCGTGCCGGTGCTCTTCAATCCCTTCGCCCGCAACTCGCGCGCGCCGGGCGCCGGCTCCGGCCTCGGGCTCGGTCTGTACATCTCCGAGCAGGTGGTCAGCGCCCACGGCGGCAACGTATCGGTCACCTCCACCGCGGAGACCGGCACCCGCTTCACCGTCCGCCTCCCGTCCGATCCACCGCCGGCGGCCTAGAGCGCTTCGATCGCGCTAGAGCGCGTGTTGCCAGAAGAGGATGCGGTCGGCGAAGCTCGATGCGGAGAAGGTCGTGTCGAGCACCAGGTGGCCGATGAGCACCTCGGGATCGGTCACCAGCGCCAAATTCTACCCCTGGACGATCTGCCCCTGCGTGTACGTGCCCTTGGCGTAGACCTCGAAGAGCGTCTCGCCCGGCGCGAGGCTGGCGAGCTTGTCGCGAAAGTCGGTGCTCGCATCGGCGCTCGTCGCCGCCGCGTTGCTCGTCGCCGGCTTGAAGATGAGATCCCGCGGCGCGTGCACCTGGTTGGCCGCCACGTGCACCGACGCCGCCGCCACGTCACCGCCCTGCGTCGCCGCCACCGGCCAGAGCGGACGGAAGAACGGCGTGCCGCTCCCCACGCCGGCGGCCTGGAGGAAGTTGAGCGCGTTCTCGAAGACGAAGCCCACCGCCTTCATCTTGATCGAGTCCGGCGGCTCGAACTCGTTCCCCCACCAGTTGCGGAAGATCGCGTCGTCGGGGTTCCCCGCGGCGTCGACCTGGGGGACCAGGTTGCGCATCACCACCAGGTTCACCGACGGCGCGTGCGCCACCAGCATCTTGATCCCGAAGCCGGGGATGAATCCCGAGTCCACGTTGGCGAGCGGCTCGGCCAGCGAGATGCGCAGGAGCACCGGCGC
>JAMFST010000140.1 GCA_026225435.1 Labilithrix luteola | reverse complement strand
CCTCACCCATGCGCCGGGTGACTTCAACATCCTGCTCGCCAACAGCGTCCCCGGTACGGTGGCGGTGGGCTCGCCCGCCCTGGCCGGCGGGCGGCTCTACGTGCCGCTGAGCGTCACGCCGGTCACGGATTCGGGGACCGCGCCCACGACGATGGTTCTCGTACGGCTCGCTTACACCCCGCCCTGAGTTTTCGACGCGCAGGGCCCGCCTTCCGCTTAGACTCCCGAGCTTGAGCTCGTCCCGCGCGGTCACCTTCCGCACCAGCGCCTTCGCGGGTGCGCTCCTCTGCGTCGGGCTCCTCGGCCGGGCGCGCCCCGCCGCCGCCCAGCCGCGTCCCGCCGCCCCGGCGGCGACCCCGGCGGCCGACCACTTCAACCAGGCGCGCTCGCTGTTCGAGCGCGGGGAGACCGCCTCGGCGTGCCGCATGTTCGAGCGCCGCTACGCGGAGGACGCCGCTCCCGGAAATTTGTACAATCTTGCCCTGTGCTACGAGCGTGAGGGCCGCATCGCCGACGCGTACCGGCAGCTCGACGAGCTCGCCTCCCGGGCCGAGGCGGCGGGGCGCTCCGACAAGGCCGTGGGGATCCGGCAGCGCGCCAACGCGCTGCAACCGCGCCTCGCCCGCGTCGATCTGGTGCACAGCGCCGTCGCGGTCGCTGGCGTCACCGGGCTGTCCATCGACGGCACGGTCTTCCTCGCCGACCTGGTCAAGACTACCTCGCGCCCGGCAAGCACGTCATCGCCATCCAGCACACCAATGGCGGCCCCGCGCAGGTCGCGGTCGCCGTGCTCGATCCGTCCGACGGCGGCTTCACCTTCACCGACAGCTTCGCGTCGACGGCGCAGACCGTCTCCGCACCGGCCAGCGCCAGCGCCGTCGTCGTCGGAGGGGTCGCCATCGTGCCGGTCTCGTCGTCGAGCCTCGACGACTTCGCCTACGTCGCCACCACGCTGACGGTCCCGGGCGGCAGCCGCGTCGGCATCCTCCGGCTCCTGCGGCACTCGCTGCGCGACGATTGACCCACAGGGCCAGCGCGCCCTGCTTTCCGCTCGCCTCGCGCGACGAAATCCGTAGGCTGAGGGCTCAAGCGATGCCCCGTTCCACTCCGCTCGCTGCGCTCGGCCTGGCTCTGCTGGGCATGGTGGGCGTGGTGGCAAGCTCGGAGCGCGTGGCCCGGGCGCAGACGCCGTCCGCGTCGACGTCCTCCTCGGCCAGCGCGCTCTTCCAGCAGGGCATGTCGCTCTTCCACCGCGGCGAGACCAGCACCGCGTGCCGCATGTTCGAGCAGAGCTACGCGATGGATGCCGCGCCCGGCACCCTCTTCAACCTCGCGGTGTGTCACGAGTCCGAGGGGCGGCTCGCCGACGCCTACCGCGAGCTCGATCTGCTCGCCGTGCGCGCCGAATCGACCGGCCACGGCGACAAGGCGCAGACGGTGCGCGCGCGCGCCGATGCGCTGCGGCCGAAGCTCGCGCGGATCGACCTGACCCACCGGTCGCCGCGCCGCTCCGAGGTCACCGGAGTGTCGATCGACGACACGCCTCTGCTCGCCGGAGACTGGTCGCGACCGCAGTACGTCGCGCCGCAAGCGCACCAGGTGCACGTCCACTTCGCCGATGGGAGCGAGGCGACGCGGACGCTGGGTGCGCTCAGGGCCGGAAGCACCACCGCCGTGATCCTCGAAGAGCCCGCGCCAGACGTTGCTCCCGAGCCTGCGACGGCGTCGTCGGGCGCGGGATCGCAAGAGGAGATGAGCCCAGGCCGGCGCACGGCGATCTACGCCATCGCAGGCGCCGGCGTGGCGCTGCTCGCGGCGGGCACGGTGTTCGGCGTGCTCACCCTGGTGAAGAGGAAAGACGGCATCGACGCCTGCGACAGCAACGGCGTCTGTGCCGATGGCCTGCACCTGAACACCGCCGTCTCCGACCGGAGCGACGCGCGGACCTTCGCCACCGTCTCCACCATCGGGTTCGCCGCCGGCGGCGCGGCGCTGGTGAGCAGCGCGGTGCTCTACCTGACGGCGGGGCGATCGGCGGACCACGCGAGCACCGGCTGGCGTCTGCTCCCCGCCGCCGATCCGCACGGCGCCGGTCTGCACCTGGGGACGGCCTTTTGAGCTCGCGAGCGCTCCAGATCGGTCTCGGTGCGCTTTGCGTCGCTCTCGCGGGGAACGGCTGCGCGGCCATCGTCGGCCTCGATCAGACGTACGAGGTGGACAGCGGCGCCGAGCGCACGGACGCCGGCATCGTCGGCGAAGGGGGCAGCGATGCCGCGCCGCCGATCGACTCCGCCCCTTCCAGCGACGCTGCCCCCGGCCTCGACAGCGGCGACGCGGCGCCCGGTTACTGGGTGACCGACACGAGATTCGGCACGCAGGGGTACGTGGTCCTTCCCACCACGAGCGCGGCAGACGCGCCTCCCATCGTCGGCGTCGCTCCGGACGGCGGAGCGCTCTACGCGGCGTTCGGGAGCTTGAACGACCCGCTCTGGTTCTGCCAGCAGCCGACGGCCATGGACGCGGGGTGCACGTCGGCCGGCGCTACCGGACAGCCCACCGATCTGCTGTTCAATGCGGTGACGGGAGCCGCCGTGGCCATGATCGAGACCAGCATGGTCTCCACGACGATCTCCGCGATCCCCGTGCTCGGCGGGACGGTGATGTACAAGAAGTCCGGCGAGACCTGCCTGATGATCCGCGGGCTGTCGCTCGCGAGCACCGGACCGGTCTCGGTGTTCGCCGAGTGCACGGACCCCGTCATCCTCGACTTCCTGCCGGGGATGCAGCCCGATGCGGCACTGACGTTCTTCAACACTCCGTACACCGACTTCAACTCCGCGGCTCTTGGCCCGGAGGGGGATCTCTGGGTGGTCGCCGCCTATGACGGCACCGCGGCGTACGCGCACTCCGACGCTACCGGCGCCATCATCGGCGCCTCCCGGGTGAGCGCCGGGCCGGGCACGATCGCCAGCGATATCCATGTCACCTCGGGCGCGTCGGCGCTGGTGGTCGGGTACTACCCGGGGACACCCGCGGCGCTCTTCACCATCCCGGTGACCGGTGCCGACGACGCTGGTGTCGTCTTGCCCGCGGCTCACGTCTTCCCGCTGAGCACGTCGACGGCGGTGGTGGGCGAGCCCGCGTCGCATACGCGGCTGGCGCAGGTGAGTGATGGGGGCCACGTGCTGGTCGCCGCGACCGGCAACCCGGCGGGTCTCGCGCTTGCCACCGTCGACGACGACGGCGCACCGGTTCGCGGCAGCTCGTCGTCGGCGCAGGTCATCCCGATCGACGCCGGCCCCGGCGGAACCGTCGCCGTCGGCAGCGCCGTGGGAAGCATCGATGGCACCGCGATCTACGTCGGGCTCGCGACCACCCCTGTCTCGGGGTCGCCCACGTTGATGATCACCCGCCTGATACGCGGGGTCCCTTAAATGGAAAAAGGTCCGACGACGCGAGCTTCTGCGCCGTCGGACCCGTCTCCTCACTGCATCGCGCTCTTCACATGTGAGCGATGATGTTGTCGCCGAACTCGCTGCACTTGATCTCGGTCGAGCCTTCCATCAAGCGAGCGAAGTCGTAGGTGACCTTCTTCGACGCGATGGCGCCGTCCATGCCCTTGATGATCAGGTCGGCCGCCTCGGTCCAGCCGAGGTAGCGGAACATCATCTCGCCGGAGAGGATGACCGAGCCCGGGTTGACCTTGTCCTGGTCGGCGTACTTCGGCGCGGTGCCGTGGGTCGCCTCGAAGATGGCGTGGCCGGAGACGTAGTTGGCGTTGCCGCCCGGAGCGATGCCGATTCCGCCGACCTGCGCGGCGAGCGCGTCGGAGAGGTAGTCGCCGTTGAGGTTCAGCGTCGCGATGACGTCGAAGTCGGTCGGGCGGGTGAGCACCTGCTGCAGGGTGATGTCGGCGATGGCGTCCTTGAGGATGATGCCGGCGCCGCGCTTCCCCTCGGGGATCTTGCACCAGGGGCCGCCGTCGATCTCGACCGCGCCGTACTCGCGCTGGGCGAGCTCGTAGCCCCACTTCATGAAGGCACCTTCGGTGAACTTCATGATGTTGCCCTTGTGCACGATCGTCACGCTCTTGCGGTCGTTGACGATGGCGTACTCGATGGCGGCGCGCACGAGGCGATCCGTCCCCTCGTGGGAGACCGGCTTGATGCCGATGCCCGCCGAGCCGGG
>JAMFST010001182.1 GCA_026225435.1 Labilithrix luteola | reverse complement strand
GCAACCCGACGAGCCCCCACTGCGCGTGCGCGCTGCCGCTCGCCCAGGCCCACTTGCCGGTGACGACCTGCCCGCCCTCGGCGTACTTGGAGACGCAGGAGGGCGCGAGCACGCCGGCGACGCGCGCGTCCGGATCGGCGCCCCACACGTCGCGCTGCTCCTCGTCGCTGGAGGTGCCGACGAACCACGCGCACACGTTGAGCAGCGTGGTCACCCAGGCGGTCGATCCACAGCCGCGGGCCAGCTCGCGTGACACCTCGAGCTTGGTGCGCATGTCGGTCTCGAGACCGCCGAAGCGACGCGGCACCATGATGCGAAAGAGCCCCGCTTCCTTGATCGCGGTGATGTTCTCCTCGACGACCCGCCGGTCCTATCGGTCTTCGTCGCGTTCTTCGCCAGGAGCGGCACCAGCTCGCGCGCGCGGCCGACGAGCTCCTTCTTCAGTGCGTCGCCGCGGAGCTCGCGCAGATCTTCGTGAGCGTGGGCGGCCGCATTGGTCTTCGCATCATTCTTCATGGTGGCCTCGTCTGGATTTGCGAGAGTCAGCTGGTCAGCGCGATGAGCGGATCGGGCATGTTCGGACACGCCTCGAGCGCCCACGTGCGGGTCTTGAGGAGGTCGAACGGGACGCCCGCTTGGTGGGCACGGAGCATCACCTCGGGGTCGAAGCCGACGCCGACCGCATCGGCGGCGTACTCCGGCCCGCGCATGTAGCCGGTGGCCTCGTCGGGCGTCGCGAAGTTGTCGACCTGCATCTCGACGAAATTCCCGTCGGGGTCGCGGTAGTAGAGCGACGTGGTCACGCCGTGCTGGATCGGCTGGCGCGGCTCGATCCCCTGGCTCTTGAGCTGCGAGTAGCGCTCGAGCAGCTCACCGATCGACGCGAAGGTGTAGGCCGAGTGGTTCAACCCGGCGGCGCGCGGCGATCGCGGCTCGCACCCCGGCGGCGGCTGGAGGAGAGCGATGCGATGGTGCTCCTCGTCGAAGGTGATGAAGCAGAGCAGCCCGTTCTCGAAGACCGTGTGGGCGCCGAGGACGGTGCAGTACCAGTCGCGCATCGCCGGCAACTGGCCCGTCTGCAGCACGATGTGAGCGAACTTCGGTGTGGCCATGAGCGAGCCTCCGCCGTCTCTGCCGGCAGGTCATGGCGTACCGTGCGATATGTGATCACGCAACGAAAGATCGGAGCGATTCCGTGCGCTTATGACAACGCGTTGCGACATTATGCGACGCGTCGGAGCGCCGCTACGTCGCTCCTCAGACGCCTAACTTGATGGCCTGCTGAGCGATTTCCTCGTTGTCGGCGAGGTGCTGCTCGATAGCGTGACGCGCCTTGTCGACGTCGCGGGTGCCGAACAGATCGAGCAGCTTGTCGTGCGCGATGCCCCGCCGTTCGTGCTCCGCGGGACGCGGGTCGAGGCGACCGAAGCCGACGCGCACGTAGCGCTCCGCCGCCTGCCACAAGGTCTCGAGCACGCGCAGATCCCATGCGGTGGCGCCGGGTCGCAGGAGGCCGAGGTGGAATTCGCGGTGCACCTCGTAGATATCGTCGATGGAGAGCTTGGCGTCGCGGATGGTGTCGACCATCACGGCGAGGGCGCGCAGCTCCGCGTCGGTGATCACCAGGCACGATCGCGCTGCGATGGCCGGCTCGATCTGGCGGCGCAGGCGGTAGATCGAGTGCAGATCCTCGACGTCCATGGGCGCGACCACGGCGCTGCGCGCGCGCCGCGCCAGGATGAGCCCTTCCCCCTGCAGCACGCGCAGCGCCTCGCGCACCGGCGCGGTGCTCACGCCGAGGTGCGTCGCCGTCTCGCGCAGGGAGAACTCCTGCCCGGGCTTGAGCGCGCCGAACACGATCGAGCGCCGCAGCTCGCTCAGCACCTGCTCCACCACCGAGGTGGGTTGCACCCGTCGCACGAACGCGCTCGCGAGCTTCGTCACGACGAGAAACGATACCACGTGGGCCCCGTCTACTCGCTGCGCAGGCGCACCAGCCCGACGAAGCTCGGCATGCTGACATCGATCGCGCCGGCGTCTTGCCCGGAGAAAGGCGTGAGGGCGCCGCTCGACGCGTCGAAGTCGAAGGGGACCACGTTGCCGCCAGCCTGGTTGGCCGCGTAGACGAACGCCCCCGGCGACGGCGCGACGGTGAAGTCACGCGGCGTGGCCCCACCGCTGTGGATGCGGCTCTTGAAGGACATGGCACCGCTGCCGGGATCGAGCGCGAAGACCACCAGCGAGTCGTCGCCGCGGTTCGAGGCGAGGAGCCACGCGCCGGAAGGATGGACCCAGATCTCCGCGGCGGTGTTC
>JAMFST010001181.1 GCA_026225435.1 Labilithrix luteola | reverse complement strand
GGACGAACTATGCTGCGGCCCAGGACTTCGTCGTGTGGAACGCGTAGATCGCGGCGGCTAGGGATGCGTTCGCCCGGTGCGCGGCGGCCGTGTAGGGCTGTACGCCCCTGAGCGCCTACGGCGTCCACGAGACTCGCTCCGACTTGGCGTTTATGTTTGGAAAAATGATTTTACCTGTATTTATTGGCGAGGTTTATCGCGACCATGAAGATGCAGAATCGCTTCTGAGATCCTATTCTGGAGAATGGGTGGCGACGCGTCCAGCCCAACTTATAAATGCGCCTGCCCGCAACCAGTACCGCGCAGAATCACGATTGGGTCCTGGTGGTGCTGCAAAAATAGCGCGGGCAGATGTTGCTCGTTTTATGATTCGTGCAGCTCAAGAAAATTCCTGGCTTGGCAAGGCCGTAGGTCTGTCTTACTGACAGGACACGCCCGCGTGCCTACGGGTGGAGTTGCCCCGGCCTGGTGGACATCTGCGCTCAGTGAATTGAGCGTACAAGGGTAACCTGATGCATGCCGGTCACGACTTCGGCTTGGGCTTCTTCGCCTGCTTGGCGGCCTGAGCTTCCCTGCGGAGGTAGCTGCGCGAAGCCCGCGCTGGGCGGTCAGAGCTTTCGTACGGCGAACACGAGGACGCAGCCTCGCCCGGAGACGCTCGGCTTGATCGTCTCGGCAGAATTCGTGTGCATCTGCCGGCCCACGACCTTCACGTCATCGTTGTCCAGAGTCAGGTTCATGTTTCGGAGCCGTTGGGTGACTTCAGACCCGCTCGTTACCGGGTACCCTTGCCCGTCCTTGGGCGTGAGCGTCGGCGGCGAGAAGCCGCACGCTTCGCGTCGTTGTAGTCCGCGAACACCTCGCTCCGGCGCTTCCCGTTGGAGTCCTTCCAACGGATCCGCCACTTGCCGCGATGCTTGATCGGCTTCGCCATACCCACTCCTTGCCGGAGGGATGGCTTCAGGACTCCTGCAACCACGACCGTCGCAATTGCAGGATGCGGCTCGTGCTCGACGGTCGGTGGCCCCACGATGGCCCCAAAAGAGAAAACGCGAGGTCAGCTCGATGAGCCAAACTCGCGTAGTCACTTCAGTTGCGCGGGTAGGATTTGAACCTACGACCTTCGGGTTATGAGCCCGACGAGCTACCAGGCTGCTCCACCGCGCGCCATTCTTGCTACGTGCCTCCCGGAGTGACCTCCGTGAAGCGAGCGGAGGGATACACCCTGGGCACTTCGTCTGTCAACCACGAACGCTCACGAGCGCCGGGATTGCTCGACATACCGCGCGCCGACGCGCTGGAGCGTCTCGATGCACGCGCGGATGTCGTCCACCGTCATGCTGCTGTCCGGGCCGACCTTGCCGGCGATGTAGAGCACGACGGCGAGCTCGAGCTGTTCCAGCGGCAACCCCTGCACGGCCATTTCGTTCACCGGCGACGCTTTCATTTCCGCACTCTCCTTCGACATCAAGATGACCGGTCATCTCATTCGTGCAAGCTCTTTTTTGCCATCTAGACACCGAGACGACCGGTCATATACTTCCCGTATGGGCCAGGTGAACGTGCGCGAGCGGATCGTCGAGGCCGCGACACGGAGCTTTCACGAGAAGGGCTTCAACGGCACGAGCGTGCAGGACATCACGTCCGCGGCCGGGGTCCCGAAGGGCTCGTTCTACAACCACTTCCAGAGCAAGGAAGTGCTCGGCGCCGAGATCGTCGACCGGTACGACGCGGCCAACGTCCTGATCGCGGTCCTCGGCGAGCCGTCGCACCCGCCGCTCGAGCGCCTGCGCCGCTACTTCAGCGGCATCGCCGAGGTGATGGTGGCAGCCCCGGGCGGGTGCATGATCGGCAACTTCAGCGCCGAGATGTCCGACCACAGCACGATCGTCCGCGACCGGCTGAAGGCCACCTGGGATCGATGGACCGGCGGGCTCGAGCTGGCCATTCGTGACGGCCAAGCCGACGGCTCGATCCCGTCCGACCTCGAGGCGGCGGTGCTGGCGAGGGTGCTCCTCGACGCCTTCGAGGGGGCCATCCTGCGCATGCGGGTCGAGCGCAGCGCCCGCCCCTTCGACCGCTTCATGACCGTCGCGTTCGAGAAGGTCCTTCGCTGAGCCGCGCGAGCTCGACTTGCCCGGTCGTCGTCACCCGCACGGCCCGTGATGTCTTTCGCTTGGCGAGCCAGCCGCGCGCGAAGAGATGATCGGTGAGCTTGGTGCCCAGTGGTCCGCCCAGGTGGTTACGGCGCTCGGTCCAGTCGAGGCATAGCTTGCCGTGCGGCCACGTCACCTCGCGCATGCCGTGTCCGGCGAGCCACAGGCGGCCGCGTTCCGTCAGCGCGACGCTGCCGTCCTCGACCTCGAGGAAGCGGCGCGCCTCGAGCACGGCGAGCCAGCGCACCCCGGCCTCCCCCGCGAGGTGCCGGTAGCAGGTGCGGGCGAGCGCCAGCTCGGAAGGCTGCCGCCGGGGACGCCGCGGAGCGGTCGCGGCCATCAGCGACTCGAGGATCTCGGCTACGTGCGCTCCGCCGAGCGCGTAGTAGCGATGCCGCCCGATCGGCTGGACCACGAGCAGGCCGCCCTTCACCAGCCGGCCGAGGTGTGAGCTCGCGGTCGACGCCGTGACGCCCGCCGCGCGCGCGAGCTCCGAGGCGGGTCGCCTCGTTCCATCCATCAGCGCCAGCAGCATCGCCACCCGCGACGGATCCGCGATCAGCTCACCGAGATGCGCGAGATCGAAGTGGGCAGCGCGCTCCGCCGGCTCGGTCATGCACTCACGATAGCGAGCGCGCGCGTCCGACGCTTCGATGACCGTCGAAGCGTCGGCGCGCGCTTTGCCCGAGGCGGGCCATGCGCGAAGCGTGAGGGGGAGACCGTCGAGCGCGGACGGTACGGTGTGCGTCAGGGGGTCATCGCGGTGTTCCTCGGAGCGGTTTGGCCATCAAGCTGACGAGGTCGCCGTAATTCGTCTCCTGCTGGCCGACCTCCACGAAGCCCTTGCGGGCGTGGAAGCGCAGGGAGCCCTCGTTGCGCGGTCGCAGGTTGACCTCGAGGGTGAACAACGAGGCGCGCGTGCGCCGCTCCACCTCCTCGTACAGGCGGCTCCCGAGGCCGCGGTCGCGATGGGCGGCGGCCACCGCCACACGATCGAGGTAGATGAAGTCGTCGTAGCGCGCGGAGAACCAGGCGTAGTTCACGCTCCGGTAGCTGGCGCCAGGTGGCAGCACCAGGCAGAAGGCGGCCACGCTCCGCTCGATCTCGACGACGAGGGCGATGCAGCATTCACGCGTGATGGCGGCGAGCGCCTCGGGCGGCTCGGGATGAACGCCCGGAGCGCCAGCTTCGTTGATCGCGTGAATCGCACCGAGGTCGGCTGGGGTGATGTCCCGGATGAGCACGGCGCAACGCTAGGTCGGGGCCGACGCTCGCCACAACCCCCTTGTTCCTCGTCCGCTCAGCCTTTTCCGCTCAGGATCGAGAACGCCAGGACCGCGGCGACGGCGAGCGATATCCACATGAAACGGAAGTCCCTCTCGCGCGCCCAGAGCCAGGCGAGGGCCAGGACGCGCACGACCGGCGTCGCCGCGAGCACCAGGACGCCCATGGCCGCTACCGCCTCGCCGACATGCCCGGCGTTCCCGTCGTGCGCCGCCGCAGCGATGGCGAAGAGCGGGAGCCCGCGCGGGGTGATGCGGCCCTCGGACGACGCGGCGAGCATTCCTCCCAGGAACAGCAGCGTCGACACCACCATGCCACCCTGAAGCAGGCGCTCGACGACGACGCGCTCGGACGCGACGCTCATCGTCCGCTCCCCTTGACCGTCATCTGCACGGCCACGGCGAACATCACCGCCGCCAGGACGTACTTGATGACCGTCGTGGACGCCGTCCTGGCCATGCGGGTGCCGACCAGCGAGCCTCCCGCCACGCCGATGGCGACGGGAGCGGCGAGGAGCGGCTGGACGTCGCCGCGCGCGAAGTACACGAAGAGACTGGAGGCCGCCGTCACGCCGATCATGAAGTTCGAGGTCGCGGCCGCGACGCGCAAGGGCACGCGCATCCCCAGGTGCATCGCGGGGACCTTGAGGAAGCCGCCGCCGACTCCGAGCAGTCCCGACAGGACGCCGGCGACGAACGCGACAGCGGAGCCGAGCGCCAGTCTCACCGGGTGGTAGGCGACGAGCGTCTTCTCGCGCTCGTCGAAGTACGAGCCGTCCAGCGAGCCGGTGCCGTCGGTGGCGGTGGGAGTCGCGCCGACCGACAGGCGAGCCGGCAGTCGCTCCCTCCGCCCGCGCAGCATGAGGACTGCCGTCACCACCATGATGATGGCGAAGATGCGCGCGAGCACGGACGTCGAGAGGCTCGTCGCGATCAGACCACCGGTGACGCCCCCGACCGAGGTCGCGATCTCCAGGCTCATGCCGAGACGCATGTTGGCGAGGCCCGTCCGGACGTACACGCTGCCGCTGGCCGTGGAGGTTGCGACGACGGCGACCAGTGACGTCGCCGTCGCCACCCGCAGGTCGACGCCGAAGGCGAGCGTCAGGATCGGGACCACGAGCACACCGCCGCCCACGCCGACGAGCGCTCCGAAGGTGCCCGCAAGTGCTCCGCACAAGGCGAGCGCGCCGAGCGAGAGCGGAGTGAGCATCATGGTCGGTCCGGGGCAAGGTACCGCATCGCGGAGCGCCGGCGCGGGACCTCGATGCTACGGTGATCCCCCGATGCGCCGGCCTCTCCCCGTCCTCGCCGCGCTCGTGGTGGTCGCCGGGGCTGGCCTCTTCACGCTGCGACTGCACGCGCGGCACGCAGCGCAGGCGAGCGGCTGTGACGAAGGCATCGGCGTCGCGGCGACGAACGCGCTCTTCGCGCAGCTGAAGACGATCGCGCCCGCGGAAGGCTGCGCGCTGTCGGCGGTCGACACCGAGCATGATCGGATCCGCGTTCGCTACACGCACGGCGAGACCACCCTGACCGACCTGGTGCTGACGGGAAAGACCTGCGCGAGCGCGGGCGCGACCGCGGGAAAGGCGTTCGCCTACCGGGTGCCAGCGGATCTGAAGGCGACATGTCCGGCGACGGTCGACGCGTTCACGGCGCTCCTGGCCACCGAGGACTTCGGCGGAACGATCGCCATCCCGCGACCGGGGCCCTGAGCCCGTGCGCCACGCTCAGATCCAGCCGCACGCACGATGCAACCAGGCGTGTACCTTCTGCCATACGCGGCGCGCCGAGGACGATCGGTCGCGCATCACGTTCCCGGCGGTGCGTGCGCAGATCGACGAGGCGGCGGCCAGCGGGGCCGAGGTGCTGGTCTTCGGCGGAGGCGAGCCGACCCTCCGCGCCGATCTGGCGAAGCTGGTTCGCCACGCGCACGCGAAGGAGTCGGTGAAGGAGGTCTGGCTCGAGACGAACGCGACGCTGATGGATCGAGCGCGCGCCGGCGAGCTGCTCGCGGCGGGCGTGTCGCGTACGTTCGTTCATCTCTCGGGCTGGGGGGACGCGCTCGATCGGTCGACGCGCGATCCCGGAGGGTTCGAACGCGCGCTGGCCGGCCTTGCGCACCTGATCGCCGCAGGTCTCGAGGTGGAGATCGCGGTGACGCTGGTGCGCTCGAACGCCGAGGCGCTGCCCCTGCTGCCCCGGCGTCTGCGCGAGCATTTCGGAGACGCGAGTCCGCGCGCGATGCGAGTCGCAGTGCCGATCGAGTCGCCCGACGCCAGCGAGCTCCTCGATTATGCGACGGCGAGCGCGGCGCTCTCCACGCTCGACGCGGCAGCGCAGGCGGCGGGAATGAGCCTCTCGTTCATGCCGGGAGCGTCGCTTCCGGCGTGCGTGCTGCCTCCGCCCAGGCGCGGCGGAGGGCTGCGCGCGGCGATGTCCGGCGGAGGACCGCGCGACGGCTTCGTCCACTTCGCCATCTGCACCTCCTGCACGGTGCGGAGCAGCTGCGACGGTGTGCCCCGCGATCAGATCGCTCGCTTCGGCGAGCCGCGCATGGTGCCGATCACCGACGAGCGCATGCGACGCCGGCTCGCGGTCATCGGCTCGGTCGAGACGCAGATCAAGCGCGAGCTCGTCTCCACCAGCTTTCATCGACCGACGAGCACGATGGACGAGGTGATTCGCGTGCAGTTCGCCTGCAACCAGGCGTGTCGCTTCTGCTTCGTCTCGACGCATCTTCCCGCCGCGGAGGACGCCCAGATCCTCGCCGCCATCGACGCAGCGGCCGCGCGCGATTCGCGCATCGTCCTGTCCGGCGGAGAGCCGACGCTCAATCCGAAGCTCGCGGACTATGTCGCCCATGCGCGGGCGCGCTCGGCGCGGACGATCGAGATCCAGACCAACGCGACGCGGCTCTCCGACCGCGCGCTCGGGGATGCGCTGGTGGCGGCCGGCGCGGGCCGCTTCTTCGTCTCGCTCCACGGAAGCATCGCGGCGACGTCCGACGCGGTCACCGGCGCGCCGGGCACCTTCGCACAGACGGTCGCCGGCATCGACGCGCTCGACGCGCGCGGCGACGTCGATCTCGAGCTGAACTTCGTCATGTGCCGCACCAACGTCGCGGACTTCGCCGGCGTGGTCCGGTTGATCGGCGCGCGATGGAAGCGCGCGAGCCTCAGCTTCTCCTTCGTCGCCACGTCGACCGACGTGGTGCCGCACGACCGCGCGATGATCCCGATGTACTCCGAAGGCGTGCCGGGGATCGCAAACGGGCTCGCGCTGGCGAAGGAGCTCGGCGTTCGCGTCACCGGCTTCGACTCGATGTGCGGGATCCCGCTGTGCCTCCTCCCCGAGGGCGCGCTGACCGGCGAAGCGTTGCCGGCACCGGAGGACACCGGCGACGGCGAGGAGTTCGTTCGCGCCGAGGCGTGCGACGGCTGCGCGCTGCGCCAGGGCTGCTACGGGATGCGGCGCCGCTACGCCGATCTGTACGGGACGAGCGAGCTACGCCGCGTGGTTTGACGGCCGAGGGGCGACGCTGGATACTCGAAGCTCATGGAGAACGAACCGTCCATCACACGCCGCATGGCGGAGCAGGACGCGCGCATCCACATCTCCATCGGTGCAGTCTGCAACAACAATTGTGTCTTCTGCATGGAGGAGGATCGCGAGGGTCGCTACGTGAACAACTCGGCGATGACCCCCGAGCGCGTGCGCTGGATCCTGGACGGGCAACGCGGAGCCGAAGAGGTCTGCTTCACCTCGGGCGAGCCGACCACGCGGCCCGAGCTCGCGGAGTTCGTCGGCTGGGCCAAGGCGCTCGGCTACCGCAAGATCAGCATGATGACCAACGGGCGGCGGCTCAGCCACCTGCCCTACGCCGTCGGCCTGGCCAAGGCCGGAATGAATCGCTTCTATCTCTCGATTCACGGCCACACGAAGAAGCTGCACGAGGGGCTGACGCGTACGCCGGACAGCTTCGAGCAGACCGTCGCGGGGCTCGATTCGGTGACGGCGCTCAAGCGCTTCGGCGTCGAGCTGCACACCTCGACGGTGATCACCCGGCGCAACCTGCCGTTCATGCTCGAGATCTACCGCTTCCTGCGCCAGCACGGCGTGGACCAGGTGGTCTTCAACGTGATGCAGGCGAACGGGCGCGCCGACACCTTCTTCGACCAGATCTTCCCGACGTACACCGATATCGCGGCCGCCTTCCGGACCTTCCTGGACGCGGCCGGGGAGGCGAAGCCGAAGGCGTTCCTGGTCGACATCCCGCTCTGCACCACCGAGCGCATCGACGACTTCAATCGCGGCTACGTCGAGCGGTATGCGCACTTCGACCTCGAGACGCAGGCGCAGATTCCCGCCGCGGCGCTCGCCGATCGCACCGCGTCGGGCAAGGGCAAGGGGCTCGTGCTGGTGACGCGCTCGGACCTGGACGACGCCGAGCGGGTGAAGCGCGCCGAGTGCTCCACCTGCGCCTACGACCGGCAATGCGAAGGCGTGTGGAAGAACTACTTGAAGCGATACGGCTGGAACGAGTTCATCCCCGTCACGCCATGAAGCTGCGGACGAAGGCAGCGGCCATGGCCTCTTCCTTGTGAATCCACGACCGCTCCGACTGGACGAAGGCGCGGAGCATCTCGGGCGCGCTCTGCAGCGCCGTCAGCGTGTCGCGATGAGACAAGGCGCGTGACGCCACCGCCGCCTCGCGCTCGGTGCGCGTGCGCCAGGCCGCTGGTGCCGGCTCCCGCGTGACATGCTCCGACCCGAGCGCGCGCTGTCCGAGCAACAGAAGCATCAACGTCGCCTCGTTGAAGGTCGGGTCGATCGCCGCCCCAGCCGCCTCGCGGGTCGGCATCCACGGACCTTCGCGTCGGTAGCGAGCGAGCCTCTCCTCGATCCCGGAGACGTCCGCTTCCGCCCGAGCTGCGCGCCATAACGGCGTGTCGAGGCGACCGTTGAACCGGTAGTGAATCGCGAGGAACCAGCGGAGGTAGTCCCAGTGGTCGCCGATGGCGCGATTGGCTCGCTCCACCCTCTTCTGCCCATCGGCCGACCCTCCGCCGTCGGCTCGCTGGGCAGCGAGCGCCTCGACCACGCAGGAGATCTGCAAGATGACCATGTGCAACGCGGTCGATTCGAGCGGCTCGACGAAGCCGTAGGAGTTGCCGATCCCGACGACGTTGCCGCGCCAGAAATCGCGGCGGCGGCCGGAGGAGAACTTCACGATGCTGGACCTGCGCATCGTCGGGTTCTTCGCCTGCATCTCCCGCAGCGCCTCGTCGTCGCTGAGGAACGCCGACGAGAAGACGTAGCCGCGGTGGTCTTCCCCATCGACCGGGGTGCGCCAGCACCACCCGGCGTTCATCGTCTCGGCGAACGTGTACGGTTGTACGATATCCGTCTGCGCCACCGGCGCGACGACGGCGCGATCGCAGAACAGGCTGGACGCGTAGCTCTCGAAGGGGACCTTGGCGGCATCGCCGAGGAGGAGCGAGCGGAACCCGGTGGCGTCGACGTACAGGTCGAAGGTCAGCGTTCGCCCGTCCGTCGTTCGCAGCGAGGCGACGCCTCCGTCGCCGAGCGCGACGCCTTCGATCGTCGCGTCGACGAGCTCGATCGCTGCGCGTCTCGCCGCCGCGGCGAGGAAGGCGACGAAGGCGCGGTTCTCGAGGTGGTAGGCGAACTTGAGGCTCGGAAGCAGCGAGAGGAGCGAACCGTCCGGCGCGCGCACGACAGGACCGCGATCGGCCGCCATGAAGTGCGCGAGCACCGACTGCGTCGCCAGATCGCCATCGTAGCGGAGCGCATCCACCGGCGCGATGTCGCCGAAGGGATAAGAGAACCCGCGCTCGTCCGGGCCCCACGCAAACTGGATTCCCAGCTTGAAGGTCGGAGCGACGGCGCGAAACATCTCGACGATGTCGAGACCGAGCGTCCGGTGGAGGAACGCGGGCATGAGCGTGGTCGTCGCCTCCCCGACACCGATGATCGGGATGCTCGACGACTCGATCTGCGTGACCGACAGATCGGGGAAGCGACGCTTCAACGCGAGGGCCGCGAAGTAGCCCGCGGTTCCGCCCCCGACCACTCCGACGGTGCGGGGGAACACGGCCATCGGATCTGTGTACCATGAGCCTCGCGGATGCCGCGGGGAACCACCACGTCGGCGCTTCTCCTCGCCAGCCTCGCCAGCCTCGCCGCGTCGTGTGCGCGGTCGCGACCGCCGGTCGTCGGCGAAGCGAGCTCCGTCACGCGAGCCCCGGCGTCCGCGCTCGACGACCAGCTCGACGTCGACGAGACCTTCGCGCTCGTCGATGCCGCTTCTCCGCATCCATCCGTGGCGATCACGAGCGTCCTTCGCGGAAGCGCCGACGGCACGAGTCGACTGATCCTCGGCTCCGCCCGGACGGAGCACCCCGAGCGCGAGATTCGCGATCTCGCCCTGACCGGCGACGACGGCGCTCCGCTGGCCTTCGAGCGACGAGATCCGTCGGCCGGAGGCGATGCGGGGTGGACCGTTCATCACGCGCCCGGAGCGACGCTGCATGTTCGCTACCGGGTGGTATCCACGCAGGACGCCGTCACGTCCGACGCTCGCTCGTACACGCGCCCGATCGAGCGGCCGGGGTTCCTGCAGCTGCTGGGTACCTCGTCGCTGCTCGTGCCCGGTTGGGTCTCCCCCTCCACGCTGCAACGCGTTCGCTTTCGCTGGCGGGGGTTTCGCGAGGCCCACTGGACCGTCGCCTCTTCCTTCGGCGTCGATC